>JAJZHL010000021.1 GCA_021804505.1 Pseudomonadota bacterium
ACGTTTTGGCTTTTCTGCAGCACCATCTTTCTTGCTTTTAACGCTTTTAGCCTTAGGTAATTGCTTACCAGATTGTACGTAAAAACCATACGGCCCCTTCTTCAGGAAAATCTCCTCACCATTTTTACCGATTCCTAGCAATATATCCTCTACTGTTACTCCATCACCCTGACTATCAGTAGAGGTAATGCTCTTCTTGAATTGACATTCTGGATAGTTGCTACATGCTAAAAATGCTCCAAACTTACCAAGCTTTAGTTCTAATCTCCCAGTATTACAAGAAGGACAAATCCTAGTTTTATTGTCTTCTGTTTTTTCGCCGAATAGATGATAGTCTAGCGCCTCTTCTATATAAGCTATTATATCAGAAATTTTCTTATCACTAATAGCTTCCACATTTTTATTGAATCCTTCCCAAAATCTTTGTAATAAAAATTTCCAACCAATCTTACCTTCTGCTACTTCATCCAGCTCATTCTCAAGATCTGCTGTAAAATCATACTCTACGTACTTTTTAAAGAATCCAATCAAAAACGTCGTCACCAGACGTCCAAGTTCCTCTGGAACAAACCTTTTATTTTTCATTACTACATATTTTCTATCCTGTAATACTGAAATAATAGAAGCATAAGTGGAGGGACGACCAATGCCTAGCTCTTCAAGCTTTTTCACTAAACTTGCTTCTGAGTATCGAGGCGGTGCTTCTGTAAAATGCTGCGCAGGTTTAACTGACTTAGTTTTTAATTCTTCTCCTTCTTTCAATGGAGGCAAAAGTTTATTCTCTTCTTCTTCCGTATCATCTAAGCCTTCTCGATAAATTTTATAAAAACCATCAAAAGCAATTATTGAACCAGTCGCTCTGGCAGTAAATTCTCCATCTTGAGTTTTAAGTGTGGCTACTACTAGGTCCATCAACACGTTTTCCATCTGACAAGCTACTGTTCTTTTCCAAATTAGCTCATAAAGTTGATAATAATCTTTTTCTAATCTACTTTTTAGCTTCTCTGGCGTAAGAAAAATATCAGTAGGTCTTATTGCTTCATGTGCCTCCTGAACATTTTTTGCCTTTGATTTATAGATACGAGCAGCAGTTGGAAGATAATTCTCACCAAAATTGTTATGTATTAATTTCCGTATTTGCTCAACTGCCTCGCTCGCAAGTGTTGTGCCATCTGTCCTCATATAAGTGATAAGGCCTACCGTTTCCTGCCCTATATCCATACCTTCATATAATTTCTGAGCAATTTGCATAGTTTTTTTAGCACTAAATCCTAACTTCCGGGCCGCTTCTTGCTGGAGAGAAGAGGTAATAAACGGTGGTTGAGGTTGACGTTTCTGCTGTTTTTTTTCTAAAGCTTCAACGTAAAAAAGCTTAGTTTTTAATTTTGTTTCTAACTCATGTGCTAATTCCGCGTTAGGAATAGTAAACTTCTCTAGCTTTTTTCCATCGATATGGCTCAATTTAGCTAAAAATTGTTGTTTATTAGTATTAAGTAGGGATAGAGCAATATCCCAATACTCTTCAGATTTAAACCGCTCAATCTCCTCTTCTCGCTCACAAACAAGACGCAAGGCCACTGACTGCACTCTTCCAGCTGACCTGCACCCAGGCAACTTACGCCATAATATTGGTGATAAAGTAAAACCCACCAAATAATCTAATGCTCTTCTTGCTTGCTGTGCATTAACCAAATTAACATCTATATCCCTTGGGTTCTCAATGGCATGGATAATAGACTTCTTGGTAATCTCATTAAACGCCACCCTCTTAAAAAAGTTAGAAGATTTTACTAAATTTTTCTCTTTTATTATTTCTGCTACGTGCCAAGAAATAGATTCACCTTCTCTGTCTGGGTCGGTTGCTAGATATACTGTGTCAGCCTTGGCAGCCTCTTTGGTGATAGCTGTTACATACTTTTCAGCTTTATCTGATATAACGTATTTCATAGCGAAATCTTCATTTGGCAATACTGAACCATTTTTAGATGGCAGATCTCTAATATGCCCAAAGGAAGCAATAACTTTAAAATCATTACCTAGATAATTATTGATGGTTTTGGCCTTTGCCGGCGATTCTACTATTACTAATTTCATTTTATTTATAAATTAACGATACTTGATTTCCATAATATCTAACCACCTTACCGGCTAGTTCCAATTCTAATATTATCATATATATAACTTGTATAGGCAGCCCTGTTTCCTGATGTAAACAATCAATATCCACCGGCATTACAGATAACAGCTCCTCTACCTTATTACGCATATTATTCGTAACTTGATCTGTATATTGCATATCTAACGCTTTAAATCTATTATTCTCAGCTGAATCCTTGGCTATATCGGGAGATTTTCGCACAATTCTAGCAAAATGTGGCAAATTAGAGACTATATCCTCCACAGATTCTAGCATATGCGCCCCTTCTTTAATCAATTTGTTAGTTCCTTGGCATCTTGGATCGAGGGGAAATCCTGGCATTGCAAACACCTCTCTATTTTGCTCTAACGCAAATCTTGCTGTAATTAGAGACCCTGATTTGATAGTTGCTTCTATTACTGCAGTAGCCAGGGATATACCAGAAATTATTCTATTACGCTGAGGAAAATGCTGTCCAAGTGGTTTTGATCCTATAGGCAATTCAGCAATGATCAAGCCTTCCTCTGCAATTTGTGCAAATAATTTTGTATTTTCAGGAGGATAAATATGGTCTATACCTCCAGCTATAACTGCTACCGTTCTGGCCGGATTTGCCTGATGAGCGGCTGTATCGATACCCCTTGCAAGACCAGAGACTACTACGTAATCAAGCTCCGTCAGATCTCGTGCTACCTTCCCTGCAAATGCTCGTCCATTCATGGAAGCATTTCTTGCTCCAACAATCGCTACGCATTTTTTATGCGATAATAAAGAGATATTACCTTTATAGCTTAATATAGGAGGGCAGTTAAAAATCTCTAACAGAAGCTGTGAATATGTTGCAGACTGATATGTAACAATGTGCGCATTATGCTTCTCTAGAAGTTCTAGCTCTTTATAAGCACTATTAAGAGAGGTTACACTAATAGGTTTAGCAAGCCCACCACGCAAAGACAAATCCTGTATATTGTCAATTGCAACGGTGGCACTACCAAATAGCTTGATTAAACTCCAAAAGGTGGCTGGGCCGACATTTTCGCTTCTAATTAATCTAAGAGTGTCAATCACCTCTTTACCATACGAAGAACCGACCCCACCTAAAAACAACTCTTTAAGCATTAAATCCTTTTAATGCTTAATCCTTTGTTTACAGTTTGTCAGCATTAGAAGCTAAGTAATGAGATATTCCTTTATGTGATGGATCAATCCCTTCATCACCTTTATTCCAACCAGCTGGACATACTTCACCATGCTTCTCGTAAAAATCCAAAGCATCAATGATTCTTAACACTTCATCTACATTTCTTCCGATTGGTAAATCATTAACATGTAGGTGACGTACTACAAATTCTTCATCCATAATAAATGTACCACGTAAAGTCATACCTTCCTCATGCAGTACATTGTAGCTTTGAGCAGCTATTTTGTTGATATCAGAAATCATTGGAAACTGTACATTACCAATCCCCCCTTTATTAGAAGAAGTATTTTTCCAAGCCAAATGGGAAAAATGTGAATCTACACTAATAACTGCTAATTTAGTGTTTCTCTCAGTAAATTCACCTAGCCTATTATTCAGAGCTATAATCTCTGATGGACAGACGAAAGTAAAATCAAGCGGATAGAAAAACAGTGCTAACCTATGCCCTTTTGCATAGCGTCTAAGATTAAATTCAGATTCTATGCTATTATCTGGCATAATAGCTTTGGCTGTGAAATCTGGAGCAGCCTTACCGACGAAAACTTGCATTTTTAATTTCCTTATTTAATTTTCTTATATTGAGGCAATAGTAAATATTATACTACTTGGAGCTGACAAACACACCATCATAACCCAGAATATACTAAAAAACTCTGCGAAAGCTTCATCATGCAGATGGGAATATAATGCATTAGCCAACTTCCACTACATGATATACAAAATGATTTCATATTACAATATCAAATCTTGTATTTTCAACTAAAAATTTAATATCATTAAGAGCCATTAAAGTATCAAGCCCTTGACTTGGGAGCTCCATAACTTTTTGTATACTTTGTTAGTTTTTAACAAATTCTCGTGACTATCGTCTCCTACTATACTACCTTCCTCAAATACCAAGATTCGATCCATGTTAAGTAAAGTTGATAGTCTGTGAGCAATAACTATTACTGTTTTATCATGCATTAAATAGCTTAAAGAATCTTGTATCAATTCTTCAGTTTTGCTATCTAGACTACTGGTTGCCTCATCAAGGATTAATATGGGAGCATTTTTTAATATTGCCCTCGCAATGATTATTCTCTGCCTTTGCCCACCAGATAAACTATTACCTCTTTCACCACACATAGTTTGATACCCTTCTGGCATATCCATAATAAAATCATTTATATGGGCTGCCTTAGCTGCTTCTATCACTTCCTCCATACTAGCATCTTTCTTACCGTACCTTATATTTTCTAGAACTGTCCTATGAAATAATACTGGCTCTTGAGGAATTATGCTGATACTGGATCTTAGTGAATCTTGGGTCACATATTTAATATTTTGACCATCTATTAGAATCTCACCAGCATCTATATCGTATAGACGCAGTAGCAAGTTCACAAAAGTTGTTTTGCCAGAACCAGAAAAGCCAACAAGACCTACTTTTTCCTTACTAGTAATTTTAACAGTCTTACCTTTAAATAAGTTATTATTACGATGGTACTTAAAAGTGACATTCTTAAAGTAAATTTCACCTTCTGAAACATTCAAAGGCCGCGTATTTTCTATATCTGTTACTACATGCGATCCGAGCAATGTAATACTTTGATTAAAGGACCCTATCTCCTCAAACATGTCACCTACCTCTTGGGTAAGATCCCAAATCTCGTTAGTAACAGAGATACACAAGCTCAGTATCAAAACGCAATCGCCGATGGTTATAGCTACTTCACTACGTAAAGAAGAGAGGTAATAAATAATAATAAAGATCATTATAGAACAAGAGGTGCCCAGTACAAAACGTAGCTTAAACATAAAAAACTGCATAATTTGTTCATTTTCTATAGCATCATCTATTCTAATTTCTAAATTTTGACGCTCGAACCTATGCGATGTAAACATACGTACTGCACTAATATTGGCAATTGAATCAACGATATTACCAGCTACTATTGACTTGCTCCTGGCATAACTGATTGAATATTTGTTTATTCTACTTGAGCATATTATACTAATCCCCAGAAAGACACAGACCCATATCAGAAATACTGTAGCAAATATGTAGTGCACAGAGTACATTGCTATTAAAGCAAAAACAATAATAGCTAACTTTCTAATAATTTTTTCTCCAAAAATAGAAAGGGCCATCTCAAAAGACCTGGACCCTTCTGTAATACGATTAGTAATATGCCCAGCAAGATTTTCCTGAAAGAAACTATGGTTATGGTACTGAGTGTAATTATATAGCTCATCTATGATTTGCCCCTTAATATATGGCATTGTCTTTAAATATGCATAATCATATAATCGCCATATAATATTTATACTTTGCCACCACAAGGCATAGAATATTGCCCAAAACATCATAGCAGCGGGGAGAGTTTTAACTTCTTGATCAGAAAACGATTCAATCAAATTAATAATTCGTTGTAATAAAACACTATCCATTGCTGGTATCATCCCCATTACTATGCATAGTAGCACCAGTAAAATAACTTGAGATTTTCTTTGTCTTAAAAAATATAAAAATAATCTTGTTGTAGATTTTGTAAAATTTAAATCTGCGAACACCAGTCTTACTCCTGTTGATAAAAAGCTAGGATTTAATAATAAACGAAATTGCTTTTATAATAAACAAAACTTGCTACTTTACCACTAAAGTGTTACAAATAGGTGGTTGCTTATCAAGCGGAGTATAGGGAGGATAAGGTTAAATTATAAGACCAGCTTCACCTGCTTGTCATCACGAACAGGCGTTGCCTGCGTGGATAAATTTTATGGCATTCGTGCCTCTCAATATTATTCTAGCTACGGCGGGACTCTAGTCTGTAAAGATTTTCTGGAACCCCGTTTCCGCTAAGATGAGATAGTGTTGAGGGAACGACATTGAGATAGACAACCAACATGTTAAAATAATTTATTATAGTTGAAAATATGGCAGAACTCTCAGCCTTTATTATCACCAAAAATGAAGCTAGCAGGATAGCGTTAACCATTAATAGCCTCAAAAATATTGTATCAGAACTGATCGTAGTTGATAGCGGAAGTACTGACGATACAGTTAAAATTGCAACTAACCTTGGGGCTAAAGTGATTTTTAATGAATGGGAAGGTTATGTAAAGCAGAAAGCTTTTGGCGAAGCACAGTGTAAAAATGACTGGATTCTGAATTTAGATGCTGATGAAGAATTATCTAGAGAACTACAGGACGAGATAGAATACTTATTTGCTTCGAACACTCAAGATCAGTATTTAGCGTATAAAATCAATGTTATGATAATGCATCGTAATGACCTTAAGCCTCGCCTCCTTGCCCCAAGTAATATATGTATCAGGTTATATAACCGCAAATTTAGTAGCTATGCAAACTCTACGGCATTTACTACCCATGATTCAGTAATTTTTAATCCCAACATTAATTTACAAGATAGAATATATTTGCTAAATGGACCAGCTTACCATCGGTCCGGTACATCAATTGAACAGCTTGTTGCTAAAGCAAATTTTTATTCTTCTGAACAAGCCAAAGATTTATTTCGCCTTGGTCGCAACCCAACAAGAATTAGAGTTGCCACAGAACTGATACTGTGTATTTTTAAAGTATTCTTTATAAGGCGGTATTTTGTCTTTGGGTTTGATGGATTAGTTGATTCTATAATTTTTGCTTTTGCTCGTTTTATAAGACTTGCAAAAGCACGAGAACTTTTTAAAAATGAGAAAATATGAATAGCGTATCTTTAGTTTATGCACCACATGCTATCTTTAAAAAATGTGCAAAGCACGTTGACGAAGTAAATGACGAGATTAGAAAAATAGCAGATCAGATGCTTAAAATCATGTATCAAGAAAAAGCTATTGGTATAGGGGCAAATATGGTAGGCGTTCTAGAACGTATCGCAGTTGTAGATCTACAAGAAGACGGCACACCTAAACCATATATATTAATTAACCCTGAAATTACTTGGTATTCTGAAGAAATGCAAACTTTTACCGAGAGATCTTTATGCTTTCCTGGCATTAGTGCTGAAATTACACGTCCTAAGGAAATCAAACTTACCTATCTTGACTATTACGGAGAGAAGAAAGAGTTAGAGGCTAGCGGTTTTTTTGCTACAGTCATACAACATGAAGTCGATTATTTAAACGGTAAGGTATTTTTAGATTATTTAACTAAGTTTAAACGTGACACCTTATTAAACAAGATGATGAAATATATAAAACTTAACCCACCACATATACATTCAGAAAAATGTAATCATTAATAACCAGATTGATTAGCATCAAGACCTATAAGGTCTAAGAATTTAGTTGAATCCTCTTCAAAATGTAGTCTGCAATCATCCCATACGTGCTTTGGACGGTCTGGGTTTAGGATACCACCAATACCATGTTCTTCTTTTAATTTTGTAGCAAAATCCGATGCATTTTTTCTTCCATCAAAAATTGCATCTATAGATAGTTTACCGCCCTTTTTATTGACTTTAACCAATATATTTTCTTTTTTGCCTTTTTGATATAATGTACCGTTAGAATTGGTAGCAAAATAAGTTCCTAATTTTACTTTAAAATTGCTCCATTCTGCCTGATCTTTAAACATTAAAGCCAGTTCATTGGTTCCACGCATAGGTATAATCCCTTTAGGAGAATTTGGGTAATTTGCACCTCCCATATTAAGCTCGTTTAGAAATTTTTTGCTTAATTCTTGCCCTTCTTGCGTATTACTAACTATTATATAAGACCAGCCATTCTTGTGCTCTACAGACTTAACTATATCCTTTCCAAGCAGTTTCTTACATAAGACTTTAATATCATTATCTGCAACAACTTTAACAACATAAACGTTTTCCTTATCGAGCTTATTTTTTAGTTGGTGTGGCGTATTATCGATAGTTGATATATTAACGGACTGCCAACTATTTTTATTATCTAATACTCGTGGATTTAAATACGGATCAAAAGATCTAATATAATCAACCATATGTTTTGTACACGTCTCTTCTTGAGCATGCGCACCGTTACCATTTGCCTCTACTTTCCATCCACAACCGATTTTTGCTGTTGGATTACCCGCTATTATATAACCAACATTAAAACCATTATCTGTTAGCTTAATAGCAACATTTGTCATTTCTGCTTCTGTAACTACAACGCTAGTTTTTCCTTTGTAACCGCTAAAAACACTTGCATATGCATTATAATGTTCATTAGTAACGGAGAAGATAATATTTTTTATAGATAAGCTTTCCTTTTCTAATAAACCTCTAAAGCACTTTGCTATTATTTCTGCAACTTCTCGGCCATGTCCATTAGCAAACGCCCCAGCACCAATAGCTGGTAAAACTATAGTATCATTACACATGACCCCAGATGCATGTAGTAGGAGCGCCACTCTAGTTAGCATTTCCTGACTATATAATTTCTCGTTTAACCTTCCATTTTGTAGAAATGGTGTATTATTTTTATTTAAATCAGGAGCAGAGAGATGATATGTGGTTATTTCAGTTAGTTTATTTAATAACTGAAATTTATTATTATTAAAAATATGAGTTTTCCCAGCTATTATTATTTTACCTGAGTCACTGATAATCTTATCATCAGTGCATTGTCTAGAATCTTTTTTTCTATTCAACGATATATAAACATCTTTCGCGCTTAATGCACTACTGTGGAATACTCTTAAACTTTCTGATGATTTCATTAAGTGCTTTGTAGTATAGCCTATTTTCTTCAGTGCACTGGTATCAGGTAATACTCCTTTTTGCAATTGATTTAGCTCAGAATTCTGAAAATCAAATTTAGATCCATTAGGTTTAGCCCCCACGAATTTCATCACTAGTCTTCCTGCGTCTTGTACTTCCTGTTTTAGCAAACGATTATTTTTTCCAACACAAGGGGAAATATATTGATCGTCATCTGTAAAGAAATTGCGATTTATTGGACTAGTAATGCTAGCAAAGATTTCTGTTTTCAGAATAGCCTCATAATAGCCTTGTAATAATATAAACTACCCTTAATACATTAATATCTTGAGATATTTGTATTTTCGATACCTAGCTCTTCTTGATTATAAACCAAGCGGCATTCAATCATGTTAAAGTAAGATATTTAAATATAAAGGCATTATATGCACTCAAAACTAATTGTCAAAAGAATATAACGTTTAAGCCGGACTACACCGAAAGATAATAAATAGGGAAAATAAAAGCTAGTAATTAGGGGAACACTATATAGACTGTTTAGCGGGACTTGACTGATGTAGAAACAAAATCTACACCAGTCATAGTATAAAAAAGAACAAAAATTATTTTTTGTCCTTCATTGCTTCTTCTTTTTTGTCTTCCATAGAATCTTTCATATCACCTTTTTCTTGTGACATATCTTGGACTTTTTCCATTTTTTCTGTTTTGTGCTCAGCAGCAAAAGCTGTAAAAGAAAAAGCTAAAGCTAGTATAATAGATAGTAAATTTTTCATAATAATCCTCTGTTTTTTGTAATGGTCATTATAACTCAAATTGATTACAGTTCAAGCTGAATAATGCATAAATTTTTCTTTTATTATCAAATAATTACGAAATAATAATATTACTGTTGCAATTTAGCTTAAAATAGCAAATTTACAGTAAAATTGCTATTTTATAGAGTAATTAACTGCTCTTTACAAATTATCCTGTAAATTTCACAATTTTTTAATAATTTAGCGTGCGTACCTCTCTCAATGAGATGACCATAATCTATTACTAAAATCTCATTTGCTTGCTCTATAGCAGAGATACGATGAGCAATCGATAATATTGTTTTCCCTTTTAGTGCTATTTGTAGCTTGCTAAGCAACTTCTGCTCATTTTCGCTATCTAGGGCGCTTGTCGCTTCATCAAGGAGAATAATCTCTGGCCTATAAAGAATTGCTCTCGCTATGGCTATTCTTTGCTTTTGTCCTCCTGACAAACGTATGCCTTTTGCTCCAATTTCTGTATCGAAACCGCCAGGTAGGCTGTTAATAAACTCCATCATCCCAACAATATTCGCTGCTTGCTTTATCTCTTCTTCGGTAGCATCTGGTTTAGCAAGCGCTAGGTTGGCACGAACCGTACCAGAGAAAATACTTGCATCTTGCGGCACATAGGCAATCCATTTACGTAAATCGCGGGTATTAATTTCCTGTGCATCCTTCCCTATAATATTAATTATTCCTTGTGTTGGAGAGTAAAATTTAAGTAATAATTGAATCAGAGTGCTCTTCCCAGCTCCTGATCTTCCCACTACCCCAATAAACTCACCTCTATTTATTGTACACGATAAATTATTTAGCACTAATATATCTGGTCGCGTTTTATAGAAAAAACTTACATTTTTAAACTCAATTTCAATTCCTTTTTCCTTTTTGGGAAGTACAATTTCACAGTCTTTCTCTTCTTTAAGATCTGTAATTTTCGAAATTTTTTCAAAAGAAACGATAATGTAAT
>JAJZHL010000181.1 GCA_021804505.1 Pseudomonadota bacterium
TGGGCCCAAGCGGTACCGTTTTTTACAAAGCGGTTAATGAAATGAGCTGCTGTTGAACTTCCTGCCGCTCCTCGGACATTACCAATATTTGCTATATCCGCAATATCGGATTTTAGCATTTCATCACAATCCTTGTGCAAAGGCATACGCCATAATTTTTCATTAACTTTGTTTCCGGCTTTAATTAATTCGTTAGCCAGTTTATCATCATTGGAAAAGAGACCTGCATATGTGTTTCCTAAAGCTACCACGATAGCTCCGGTAAGAGTTGCTAGGTCAATTATGCATTTTGGTTGGAATTTATCTTGGGTGTACCAAATTACATCGGCAAGAACAAGACGTCCTTCAGCATCAGTATCCAGTACCTCGACAGTTTGGCCAGACATAGTGGTAACTACATCGCTTGGTCTTTGAGCATTCCCTCCAGGCATATTTTCAACTATTCCTATAACACCAACAGCATTTACTTTAGCACCTCTTAATGCAAGAGCTTTAATGGTACCAACTACAGCTGCTGAGCCGGCCATATCATGCTTCATGTCTGCCATATTCAGTGAGGGTTTTAAAGAAATACCGCCAGTATCGAATGTCACTCCCTTGCCAACAAAAGCTACTGGGGGACTATCTTTACTAGCACCATTATACTTCATTACTACAAGCTTTGACTCATTTTGAGAGCCCTGACCAACACCGAGTATAGCTCCCATATTTAAGTTTCTCATCTCTCTTTCACCAAGGACTTCAATATCAATGCCTAGTGGTTCAAGTGCTTGAATAATCTTCTCTGCATAAGAATCTGGATATATAATATTTGGTGGCTCGTTAATGCAGTCTCTAGCGAAAAATACTCCTAATATTACCGCTTGTTTTGTAGTAAATAGTTTTTTAGACTCTTCAACATTATTAGTTAAAATTTCAATTGATGCTATCGATAGTTTGTCTTCTTCTTTTTGTTTGGTAATATACTTGTCAAATTTATATGAAGCAAGAACAGCTCCGCTAGCTATTAGAGACGCGCTTGTAGCCTGGTTATAATCACCCACTTTATTAGTTAGCTTTACACCAATTTCACTTGCTCCAGCAGCTTTACCCGCAGCTAATATTTTTCCCCCAAGTTCTTCAATAGAGGAGCTGGTTATTTTTCTTTCGTCTCCAATACCAGCTATAATTAAATATTTTATTTCGCCATCTTTATTGGTGGTAGTGAGTACTTTAATTTGCCCGAATTTACCTGCAAATACCTTTTTATTCTGAATAGTTTTAGAGATAATACCATGATATTGCTGGTCAAGGAGTATTATATTATTATCTATCCTTAATTGTTCATCAATTAATATTGCTATTGCTTGATTATCTGATAGTGAGTTATTCACAAAATTTACATTCAGCATGTCACTCCTAATATTCAAAATTTTAATTACAGATTTTAAGTTCAGTTTCAGCAGTTTGCAAGATATTATTGCAGATTCTATGTTTAGTTGGGCCAGTTTGTAATTGATTAAAGAGACATATAGATTATAGTAGTGTTATGTATCTAATCGACAATAGAGAATATTTTTGGTATTTTTAAATAAAAAAATGGCAAGTATTATTAATTTAGAAGAAGTAGCTATAAGCAAAAGACCAGCATGGATAAAAGTTAAAGCGCCAAACTCACGGGAATATCAAAATACCAAGGATCTTATTAAAGGTCTAAAGCTTAATACCGTTTGTGAAGAAGCAGCCTGCCCTAATATCGGTGAATGTTGGTCTAAGAAACATGCTACAGTTATGATTTTAGGCTCTACTTGTACAAGGGCCTGCAGTTTTTGTAACGTGAAAACTGGTAGACCAGATTTACTAGATCCTCACGAACCACAAAAACTTGCTCAAGCTGTAAAGCAACTTGGGCTTGAGCATGTAGTAATCACCTCAGTTGATCGGGACGATTTAGATGACGGCGGCGCTCAGCATTTTGCCAATTGTGTTAGAGAAATTAGGAGTTCTTCCCCCAAGACTACAATTGAACTACTAACTCCTGATTTCCTTCGAAAAAATGGTGCATTAGAAATAGTAGTCCAAGCTAAGCCAGATGTGTACAATCATAATATTGAAACGGTGCCATCTTTGTATAAAAAAGTTAGACCAGGTGCACGCTATTATCATTCATTAAATCTGCTTCATAATGTAAAAAAAATTAATCCTAAGATTTTTACAAAATCTGGCATGATGGTTGGACTTGGTGAAGATAAGGAGGAAGTTATTCAAGTAATGGAAGATTTAAGGGCAGCTGAAGTAGACTTCCTAACTATAGGACAATATTTGCAGCCGACAAAGAAACATATACCAGTTGCAAGGTATGTATCACCTGATGAATTTAGATATTTAGAAAGAGTTGCTATAACTAAGGGGTTTCTAATGGTTTCAGCAACACCTCTGACGAGGTCCTCTTATCATGCGGGGGAAGATTTTAAAAAACTACAAAATGCAATAATAAATCCAGTAACTTAATGCCTTCTTTGCGACAAATAAAAAAATTGCCATTTTTTCCTCAAGAACTGTATGAGATAGTCCTGGATATAGAATCTTATCCCCAATTTCTTGCTTGG
>JAJZHL010000022.1 GCA_021804505.1 Pseudomonadota bacterium
CTTTTGTCTAAAGCCTTACTAAGTGACCTGGAGCCATTATTACAACATCAAAATAAGTATTTGCGGGAGGCGGCAGCTAAAGCTATTACAGTGCTTGTTGGCAAAAAGGCAAGCCTAGCAACTTCGGAGTTACTAGATAAGCTAATACCTTCATTGCAAGATACGGAACAGAATGTACAACTTACTACAGCCAAAGCTATTAGTAAGGTTATTGACAAAAACCAAGAACTTGGAACTGTGGAGCTAGGCGGACTATTAAAGCAGGCAGTATCTGTTTCTCAGGAACTACCAAGTCAAGGAGTGAACGGTACATTGCAGGTCGGGAGTGAAGGAGAGGGATCAAGCAACTTATTTCCCAGTTTACCAGATCCTACAACAATGGCAGCACTGACTACTATAACTACAGCTACTGCAGCGGCACTGGAGTCACAAGCAGGCGCGCATCTAAATAAGGGTTTAGGTGGCAGCGGTGCTGGTGTAGGAGGAGTAATTGAAAAAGGACTAAAAGCAGCAACAGCAGGATCACCATCCCATGCACCAGACGGTTCAGGGAGCGGGCTAAAAATAGTGGGATTTATATTGGCAATAAGTGCTACTGCATTATTGGCGAAATATGTATGGCAAAAATATGCAAGCAAGCAGGCATCTACAGATGCGCTTGATCCTGAACCTACTTCAGCTGTAGAAATGTCAATGTACTTGGTGCAATTCTCGGCGTATCAAGTAAGCCCTCTTGGAGAAGGGCCAGAAGAGATAGTGTGAGGTTAGGTTAGTGTGGCGTGGAGATCCATTCTTGATAGCCACGCTTCTTCGCTCGTCATGACAGAAGAGCATGCCAATACTTACTTAATTTGGCTTTGCTTTTTCTTTGGTCCTATTGTTATTTTCACTCTCCCGTTGTCATTCCAGCGCAAGGTGAAATCCAGTCTTTGATGACTGGATTTCTTCAGAAGTATAACTTTCTCGCACTGACGTGGTTGTCATCACGCTTGCCTACTGCAGCTCACTATGACATATTATTTCTGGATTTCCGCATGCGCAGGAATGAGATTTAAAACCCTACGATGCTTCTTTCCTGGTACGATTTATGCGGCTTGAAACAGGTTTTTTATTACCGTTATTATTGCGGGCGAAAAAGCTACCCTTTTTTGTAGTATTTCTTGGGGTATTGTTGTTAGGTCTATTACCACCAAATGGTTTCCTGCGGCTTTTATTACCCATCATTTCTTCTCTAGAGGTTGACTCACCTTGATTCATTAGCCGGTCAATAGCTCTCCATCTGATATTGTCTTCTGGGGAAATAAAGGATAATGCAGAACCTGATAGACCAGCTCTACCGGTTCTACCTATTCTATGTAAATAATCCTCTGGGCACATTGGTAGATCGTAGTTAATGACGTGCTGAGTATGAGGTATATCTAGGCCACGAGCTGCTACGTCTGTTGCTACCATAATCCTATGTCTAGAAGAACGGAATGAAGCAATAACACGGTCACGTCTGCTTTGGCTCAAGTCCCCATGGATAGCTTCAGCTTTATGATCCTCAAATTTCAGCATCTTTGCTAGTTGATCTGCTCCGCGTTTAGTTTTAACAAAAATAATTATCGAGCCATCCCGCTGATGTAATTGCTTAATCAGTTCAGGGAATTTCTCCTTATCAGAGACCTTTAAGGTTTCTTGTTTAATCTGAGATGCAGCTTGAGTTGTTGAGCCGACCATGATACGATGAGGATTCACAACATATTTCTGAGATAGGGCAATAATATGCTTTGGCATTGTGGCCGAAAACATTAATACCTGCTTCTTTTCAGGCAAGTACTTATTAATTTCTTCTAATTGTTCCTTCATGCCCATATCAAGCATTCTATCCATTTCGTCAAGAACCACTACTTGCATTGCATTTAATTTTAAAGTACCACGTGTTAAATGGTCAATAATCCTCCCCGGCGTTCCTATTACTACTTTAGGATTGCTTTTCAGCTGCGAGAATTGCTTGTGCATTGGTTCACCGCCAATCAAAACAGCGCTTGCTATCTTAATTTGCATAGTTACTTTAGTTAGAGTATCTCTGACTTGAGTAGCCAGTTCTCTGGTGGGTACCAGTACTAGAGCTGTCGCTTTAGTATTGATATGTGCACTGATTATGGGTAGCAAGTATGCTAAAGTTTTCCCAGAGCCAGTTTGGCTAGAGGCAAGAATATCATTACCTTGCATTGCAATTGGTATAGCTTGCTTCTGAATTTCAGTTGGAGATGTTATTTTCATATGTTCGAGTGATGATAACACTGCCGGTGGTAAATTAAAATTTTTCATTATATAAATCCAAATATTTGTTTTAAATTAAAAAGTATCTTCATACGCTTTATTCTTGTGCTGTTGTTATGTTAGGCTAAGTGTCACTCATAACAACCCAATGTCATCCCTAGCTACGGCTGGGATTCAGGGAGATCCCGAATCAAGTTTGGGATGACTTCAAGAGTATATGTAATCCTGAATTTATTTCAGGATCTAGCAACATTAGACTGGATCCCAGCCGTAGCTAGAAAGATCAGTATATTTAAGTTATATATTTAAAAATAGAGGCGTAAGACTCTTAAAGTTATGCATTTTCTATATGCATGCATGAATCTTCGGTGTAAGTTACAAGAAGCAGTGTACCCAAAGCCTTAAGTAAAAACTGCATTATTACAAACATGACACTCCATCTGTAGTGAAGCATGGAGTCACAAAAGATAACGTATCTAATACTAAATCACTTTCTAAAAGATTAATTATAAAAAATTTCAGATTCGTCGTGCGGGGTAGTTATCTACGTTCCGCGCGCCTTACTTCATTTTTTATATCACTCCTTTGAAAGTGAATTGGTATAAATTGATACGAAAATGATCATACTACCCAAAATTCACTAATAAACCACTCATAAATTTTGAGTAGTTGCCTGTAGTTCTAAATATGTAAAATTATTGAAGCTGCAGATTTACAGCGGAAATTTTTCCTCTGTTGTCTTCTAGTTCAAAGCCAACACGTTGACCTTCATTAAGATTACGAATCCCTGCGCGTTCTAAAGCGGAGATATGAACAAAAACGTCATTTCCACCATCTTCTGGCTGAATAAAGCCATAGCCTTTAGTTGCATTAAACCACTTAACTTTTCCTACTTTAGCTGTAGTCATATAAACCTTTTAGTATAGAATTACTTATTACCTGAACTTAATCTTAACCCTTCAGTAGAAATTAAACCAATTGCTATAAAAGAGTATTAATCAAACTCAAGTACTATATGGTAACCTTTTTCTTCCTCTATGTCAACAAAGGATCATAAAAACCGCAAAGATTTTATCTTTTCTTCTTAATTTTAGGTGTATTGGTACAAGTTTTTACACTATAAAGGAAAATTTATGTACATATATACGTATATAAGCTGGATAACCGATACGTGCACCGCATATATATAGAGAGAATATTTACTGATGACTCGTAAATTTATAGTAATCCTTTCTTCAAAATTTTTGGCTATTATTAATGCATATTCAAAACCGCTTAATATTACTAATATGTAGATATTTACAAGCGAGAAGTCAAAAATTACCAGGGTATGGATTACCGACAGAATTATGGATAGTAGCATAGCAAGCTTAGTGTAAGCAGGATCTCGTTTTGCTATATATCCTAGCACCATTATTGCTATAGCTAAAGTGCCATATTCAAATAAATGTATGGTAATACTACTGAATATACCTAAAAATACTACGTGGCAATAGCCTTTATAAAAAAATCGTTTTAAGCTTTTATGGAATGCATAAATATACAGTTGTCCTAGGTAAATAGAAATTAATATATTAGGAATCATGTATTGTCCGAATAATATAATAGTGAAAGCGTAATATATTACCCCTACAACAAGAATTTTTATCTTTGGTTTTTTATGGAAATTGTAACCAGCAAAGAAGCAAAAAAGCGGCATAGCAATGCGCCCAATAACCCTCATGGCTTCATATTCAGGGAAAAAGTATAACCCTAAATGATCGAGAAACATTGCTAGTAAAGCAAATACTTTTAAAAAATCTTGATAGTTGGAAGTATGTTTCATGGTCATTATAACTTGCTTGATTTGGGATATAATTTAAAGAAAAAGGCCATCAGAAAAAATATTATAGCACCTGTTAAGATAGTGCTACCAAGTGCCATAAGCTTTATTAATAAGTATTTGGAATAAAAATAATCATGGTAATGATGGTACATCGTATAGATAACTATTGTCATTATAAGGCAGCTGAATAATATTTTGACTAAAAAACTTCCTAGCATGCCGTCTATTACAAAGAAACCATTTTTTTTGATATAGCTATATAATAACCAGACTGTATACCAAGCAGCAATAGAAGAGCCAAGGGCTATTCCAACATGAGAAAATGGTTTCAACAATACAATATTTAATATTGTATTAGCCGTAAGCGAATATAACGTAATTTTTAGTGGGGTTTTTGAATCATGATGAGCGTATAATATAGGGAGCAAAATCTTAGATAAGATAAAGGCTGGTAAGCCAAGCGCAAAAGCGGAAATAGCAGCCGCTGTTTTGAGGGTATCCTCGGTAGTAAAAACTCCTCTTTCATAAATTACATGGATAATGGGTTCTGATAGGACGATAATGCCAAAAGTGGCTGGTAAGGATAGTAACAACCCAATTTTAATGGCGTTATTTTGCAGCCTGG
Source organism: Pseudomonadota bacterium (assembly GCA_021804505.1). Classification (GTDB taxonomy): domain Bacteria; phylum Pseudomonadota; class Alphaproteobacteria; order Rickettsiales; family Rickettsiaceae; genus Tisiphia. The sequence continues at coordinate 4,716 of JAJZHL010000022.1, forward strand.
AAGCCTGCGCTATATCTTTTAATTGATATATTTTGGATAACTCGGGCAATAATATAGTTCCAAAAGTAACGCCAATTATGGATAAAGGGAATTGGTATATTCTATCAGCATAAGATAATATTGAGATTGCGCCTTCGATAAAGCTAGCTATTGATTGGGAAATAAATAAATTGAGTTGTTGTACCCCAGAACTGATTGTTGCTGGTCCCATATTACGGAGGAATTGTTTTACATCTTTACTTGAAGGATCAAAAGTAATAGGAAATGTTAAGCCAGCTCTAATAACGCAGTAAGTCATAAATATGATTTGTAAGATCCCTGAGATAAGTAAAGATATGCTAATGGATATTTCCTCTGGTAAATTATCATCTAATATTAAGGTCAATAAGATGACAGTAAGGCTCATAATCACTGGAGAAAAAGCAAAAGCAGCAAATCTTTTTACTGAATTTAGAATAGCTCCAAATAAAGCAGTAGCAGAGATGAATATCAGATATGGCATAGTGATACGGCATAAGGTGACCGTTAAATCAAATTTTTCATGGTCTTCATTAAAGCCTGGGGCAATGATAAACATTAGGCTTGGCATAAAAACTATCATCACTGTGATAACAGCAATTAAACAGATTAATAAAATGCTAAATACAGCGCCTGTAAAATGCGAGGCTGCTGCAGGTGATTCAAGATATTTTTTGTTAAATATTGGTACGAACACTACTGAAAGGGCCCCTTCTCCGAAAATTCTGCGAAATAAGTTTGGTAATTTAAAAGCTACATTAACGCAGTCAGCCAGGTTAGTTGCCCCAAATAATGAGGCAATAAATAATTCTCGTGCAAGACCAAATATGCGCGAAATTAAGGTAAAAAATGCTACTACAATACCGGAATGAAGTAAGGTCACGATTAATTAGCTCCTCGCTCTTGAGATCCCTTCATCAATTAATGATTTTGCCTTTGCTGCATCATCCCAGCCAATAATTTTAACCCATTTACCTTTTTCTAGATTTTTGTAATGTTCAAAGAAATGTTCTATACGCTTTTTAAGCATTGGTGAAAGTTCATCGAGGTTTTTTATTGCATCGAAAGTAATATCAAGTTTAGATACGGGGACAGCTATGATTTTTTCATCCATACCTGATTCATCTTCCATCATTAATACACCAATAGGACGTGATCTAATCACAGAGCCTGAAATTACAGGATAGTGTGATATGACTAGTACATCAACTGGATCCCCGTCATTAGAAAGTGTATGGGGTATAAAACCATAATTGGCAGGATAAAACATAGCAGTTTGCATAAATCTATCCACGAATACTGCACCAGACTCTTTATCTATTTCATATTTTACTGGGTCGCTATTCATTGGGATCTCAATGATCACATTAACTGCATCCTCTCCTTCTTTAGCTTTAATTTTTTCTATCAACATACCTTATTACTCTCTAAATTACTGTGATACTTTGCCATGTTAATTGTTGACCATTAATACCTAATAACTCTGATTTAAGTATTATATTTTCCAATTATACTGCCATTGAGGTTATAGCAGCACCATAATATTTATACAACTAATAATGAATGAAGGTAGAGTAGTAGTCGTTTGTAGAAGAGTAGAATAGAAAAAATTAGTTAAATATCAGATATTAATTTGAATACTAAGAAGGGGGATAAAATTATCCCCCCACCTTTCCGGAAGTTATTATTCATCATCCTCATTATGGCTGCCTCTATGAGAAGCATGCCCGCCTTTAGCAGCTATTTCTCTTACTTTTTCTTTATCCATAGCAGCAAAACCGCGTTTCCCTGAATGATCATCGTCCTGGCCATGTCCACCTCCATGAGAAGCATGCCCGCCTTTAGCAGCTATTTCTCTTACTTTTTCTTTATCCATAGAGCCAAAGCCTTTATCTTTATTACTCATAATTCCCTCCTAACATATTCGGGTTGATAATAATATAGAACCACTTAACTGCTGTTAAGCAACCCTATATCTTCAATGCTATAAAAAACCAGTAGCTTATGTCAACTTAATTATGGAAGGTATGAACTTATACTTTGTAGGTAGCTAACGTTCAAACCATCATATGTAAGCGGAAAGTAGTAGGGTATAATTTTATGATAGGAATGTGAGTGGAGTTTTAAATGGAGTGCAATCAAGAGCTAAGAGAGCTAATAATGCCTCTTAAAGTTTGTAATTCTGATTTAGATAATTTGTCTATTCGGGTGAAAATATTCATAATGTTCTGCGTCATATTTTCTCGCTTTTCTGGGACTTTAAAAAAGGTCTTCTTCCTATCTAATTCGCTAAATAAATGTTCAAAGAAATAACCTAATTCCTGCCTGGAAGCTAATGTTTGTTGATTAGTGACATTTTCTCTTATTTGCCTACCGCGGAATAGCTCATAGCAGATAACAATTGCTGCCTGGGCAATATTAAGCGAACTAAATTCACCCGTATTAATGCGAATAATTTTATGGGCATAGGCAATTTCTTTATTCTGGAGTCCACAATTCTCACGACCGAACATTATGCCCACCTTACAATTTGGCGGATAATCCTGTGGCAAATGTTCAGACAATGTATAATTTTTATTGATAGTGCGGGTTGTAGCACTTGTTGCGTATAAATACTCAATATCAGCAATACTTGCCTCTAGATTGTCATAAATTCTAGCAGAGTCTACTATATCCACGGCTGATACCGCCATGCTACGAGCTTGCTCATTTGGCCAGCCATCTCTAGGGCTGACGATCCTTAGGTCAAAGACATTGAAATTCTTCATCGCCCTTGCCACAGCGCCAATATTTTCACCCATTTGTGGAGCGACTAAGATCATTACTGGACTTATATACTTCTGGTCATCTATTTGACCATTCTCTATGGAATTGTTGAGCATTTTTACTTGCTTTTTAACTAATTATATTACGTGACAAACCATTTTCTATAGTTTTTTGTATATACCAAAGACGTTGATCCTTATCAGAAATTTTATCTACTATAAGACAATTATGAAACCAAGGAAATTACTCAGCAGCCTGCTGCGTAATTTTGAACTTTTGATTCTATATCCATGTTTGTTAATTTCTTATTGCATATACAGAACAAGCATAAGCCACAGGCAAAGCATCTGCTTCATCAAAATTGCTAAGCAGATGCGACCCTGGTAGCAATAGCTTAATCATCTGTAATACTTGATTTTTATCAGAATGGCCATAACCTACCACGGTTTTTTTTATTGTAGTAGGCTTAAATTCATGAAAAGGGATATCATGCTCACCTATCAAAGCCATTACTGCCCCTCTGACATACCCAAGTTTCAGGGAAGAAACATTATTCATGTTAACAAATGTTTCCTCCATTGCGACAACATTAGGTATATATTTTTGGATAATACTATTTAGCTCTAAGTTAATAAAAGCTAAGCGTTTTGGCATTAATTCTGTAGATTTTGTTTTAATTACGCCGCTAGCTAAATATTTCAAAGGGTTCCTAGCATCAATTATCCCCCAACCCATGGAGGCAAGAGAGGGGTCAATCCCAAGTATAATCATTTTTTATGCTCTCTTAAAGCTATCATATAAAACCGGGATAACAAATAAAGTGAATAAAGTACCTATGCTCATTCCCCCAACTATTACAAGACCGATAGAATTTTGTGCTTTAGCTCCCGCTCCGGATGCAAAAACCAAAGGAATAGCACCAAATATTGTAGCAAGAGTGGTCATTAAAATAGGGCGTAACCGCAAAGAAGCAGCCTTAACTACCGCATCCCTTACACTCAGGGCTTCTTGCCTTAAATGATTGGCAAATTCTACTATCATAATAGAATTTTTAGTTATTAAGCCCACTAAAGTAATAAGGCCTATGTTACTATATATATTAAGGGTATTACCGCAAACAAGTAATGCAAGTATTCCTCCAGTTATAGAAAACGGTACCGCCAGTAGAATTAGCATAGGGTCTGTAAAGCTTTCAAATTGAGCTGAAAGTACCAAATATATAAACAGCAATGCAAATAGGAAAGTTACGGCCAGATTGCTGTTTGATTCCTTCATTTGTTTAATTTCACCAATATATTCAAGAACTGTTGTATTCGGGTCTAATACGTCTTCGGAAATCTTACTTAACTCTTGCATAGCATCTGTAATGGTTTGGTTAGGTGCTAGGTCAGATGTTATAGTGACTGATTTAGAATTATTATAGTGATTATACGATTTAACAGATACTGTTTCTTCCAATGTGGCAACTACGTTTAGTGGAATAAATGGACCATTTGGATCATTTGTTGGTACTAAAATTGTACTAAAATCTTCTAAGTTATTACGGTACTCTAATCCATATTGTAACATAACGTCATATAAATCATTTCCCATTCGGAAAGTGCCGATTTGTTTTCCTGCAATTAAATATTGTATTGTAGTACCTATATTTTTTAAGTTGGTATTATAAATATATGCCTTATCTCTATTCACAACTACATCGATAGTAGGCATTGAAGCTTTTAAGTCACTATTCACATTCATAAAAATAGGGTTACTTCTCATTCTATCAACAAATTTTTGTGAGATAGCATCTAGCTCTTCATATTCAAGGCTACTTTGTAAAGTGAATTCAATTGGGCTTTGAGCGTTACCACTAATCAGAGAACGTGGGTCCATAGCAAAAATAGACATCCCTGCAATTTGACTAAATTGACCATTAAGTTTGTTTTTGACATCGCTTTGAGACATTTTTCGTTCTTTCCATGGTTTTAGAGGAACAAAAGCAAAGCCACTATCTCCGCCTCCCCAGCCCATTATAGTCAAATATCCCATTATATCCTTATATTCTTGGAATATTTTCTCAGTTTCAAGTGTGGTTTTTTGTGTAAGTTCTAGACTTGAACCTTCTGGTCCTCTATAGGCTACTTGTAAAAAACCATCATCTTCTTGAGGTACAAACACTTTTTGTACAAAAATAAAACTGACAATTAATACGATGACAGAAGATGCAATAACTATAGAAAATATCTTTTTATGGTTAAGTGTAAGATCCAAATAATGTAGATATTTATTGTGTACTATTTGTATAAGTTGGTTAAATTTTTCAACAAACCGTGGTGGGGAACTATCACTTTTTGTAAACATACGGCTTGACATCATAGGTGTTAAGGTCAAGGCTACGAAACCGGAAAATAACACACAAAAGGCTAATGTCCAGGCAAATTCGATAAATAACTTGCCTATAAAACCTTCAATAAAACCTATAGGTAAAAATACAGATGCAAGAGTTATGGTCATTGCTACTATAGCAAAGCCTATCTCTTTAGAAGCCATAATTGCAGCTTCCATTGGTGGGTGGCCCATCTCATTATATCTAAATATATTTTCAAGCATTACTATGGCATCGTCTACTACTAACCCTATGGCTAGTATCATTGCTAAAAGAGTAAATATATTGATTGAGAAGCCGAGTAAATACATCACAGTAAATGTTCCGATTAGCGACACAGGAATCGTCACAAACGGTATTATAGTGAGTCGTGCAGATGCCAAAAATAGATAGGTTACTATTACAACCAAAATTAGTGCCTCTGCAATTGTATAATATACAGACTTAATCGAAGCATTAACGGGTATAGATCCGTCATAAGCTACATCGACAATGATTCCAGGAGGAATGGTTTTTCTAATCTTATCTAAAGAGGCTATTACATCTTTAGATAAGTCAAGTATATTGGCTTTCGATTGTTTTATTAATCCAACTGCTATAGAATTTTTTCCATTATATCTAAATATTATATCTGTATCAGGCGGTCCTAAATATACTTTAGCTAGATCTCTAAGTTTAACGACACTACCATCTTGTACTTTTAGTATGATGTTCCCAAATTCTTCAGGTGTACTAAGCGTACCATCCAGACGGATAGTAAAGTCTTTAGATGGAGTCTTAATATTCCCTGCAGGATAATTTTGATTTTGGTGT
>JAJZHL010000182.1 GCA_021804505.1 Pseudomonadota bacterium
ACTGTGACTACCGACCAGTATATGTCACAATTTGACTTTTTATCGAGTATTTTTGATAGTTCTGGTATGTTTTTCTCAATGCCACAATTAATTTTTGAAAAAGTTAAAGATATTATTTTAGCCCTCATAACCGCCTGTTTTACTTTATATTTATTATATAATTTTAGTGCTCAATTGGCAGAATTCGCTGCCGATATGACAGAAGGTGTTGCCTTGACTAATGTTGCTATTAATCCGCAAGCAATATTTAAAGCAGGTATGGCTGCACTCGGAGCTGCTGGAAAAGCAATGGATGCATCTAAAGCAGCAGCTGGTGGTGCTAAAGATTTGGGTACTGGAACTAGGGCAGGTGCAGGTGGGGATAAAGCGTCTGCTAATACAGCAGGCAAGGACAATGTAAGTGTATCTAGTAGCAAACAAACAGGTGGGGATAGTGTTTCTGTTAGTACAAGGGGTTCTGCGGGAGAGGATGCTGTTTCAACTAGTAGAGCTGGAGGGAACGCACCAGCTCCAACAGTAGATTCTGATAATGCTAATACTTCTAGTCCAAAACCTGAGAATGGTGGTCAGTTTGAGCTAAGAAGCCGAGAGCAAATAGATAGTAGTATCCAAATGGGGCAACCTGGCTTTGTAAAACAACAAGTGAGAACTATTGAAGCTCAGTCCCAAAAAGCTGTTCCAGATGAGAGAGTAGAGCAAAGCAAAGCAGCTGAAGTACGTCGTACTGTAATTGAAGATAAGTTAGATACTACCGAAAAGCCAGAACAAAAACCAGAGGTAGGCAAGGAAGCAGCGAAGGAACCTAATGTAAAAAAAGATGGCTCTGATGAATAGTCTTAAAGTCATGAAATTTTTTATACAAATTTGCCTGTTAGTCAGTTCATTAGAGGTAATGGCAGCTAATTATGGTGTGCCGTGCAGTGGCGTAGCAATGCCTACAGATCAATATTTAGAGCAAAGTACTGCTTACGGGCATATTAAGAACAATATTGATATTGTTAGCATTCCTGACGCTTGCACTACCGATGACTCGCAAATAACTTTTTGCCTAAAAAATAAAGATGCTGGCTGTAAAACAATTTCCATGAAGCTAGATGAGTCTAGAAAGCTTGGAGAGCTTAGTACAGATAATAATCCCGATTTGGGAGGTGACCCCTTACTGAAAGATATAGTTTTATCGGTAAAAGTATTAAACGGTATGTTCTGCCTAACTATGCCTACCTCAAGAGGTATTATGCCTCTTACATGCCGTACAACATCTTTGCCTCCGTCAACTAATCCAGATGAGGAGTGCCGATACATAGCAAAAACCTGTTATATGGGGACAAGCAACAGCCAATCTATATTCAATTTTTCAGGACTAGCAGTAGATTGCGTGAAGGGAACCTTAGATCAAGTATTTTTCCGCCATACAAGTTGTGACCCTACCAGTGAAAAAGTCAGTCTACTTGCATTAAACCCATTTTCTGCTTTTCAAGAAACATTAAAAAAAGCCATAGGAGCGGCTCTTATCCTATATGTAATGTTTTTTGGGGTTGATATGATCCTCAATAAAAAATATGGCAATATAGATAAGATAGCCGCTTTTGTTCTTAAAATAGTGTTAGTGTTGTATTTTGCTGTTGGTCTTGGCCCTATTACCTTTAAAGGGGGGAAAGAAACACAAGAAAATGGAATGCTAACGCATGGATTACCATTCCTTAATCAGTTTACTCCTGAATTTGCTCAAATGATTTTTGACGCAGGGGGAGCAAAAGGCTTATGTGAATTTGATCGCAAAAAGTACAAACCTGGCTATGAATTCTATGCTCTATGGGATTCCATTGATTGTAGAATTGCTTATTACCTAGGTATGGGAATTATTGATAATATTGGAAGTCAGCTAAAAGGTGTTCCTAGTACTACACCAAACGGCGCGCCAGGTAGCACAGTTGATATTAAGACATCTTATGATCGAGACACTCCTGATACATTAAAAGATAACTCAAGTTTTAGGTTTTTTACTGTAATGTTTGGGTTCTTATTGGCAGGAAACATACTAGTAGTGGTATCTGGAATAGTATTTTGTGTTATATTTGTTTCTATATTATTACAATTTATCACAACCTACGTAGTGTGCCTCGTAACTATATATGTTATGACTTACATCTCGCCTATATTTATCCCTATGGCATTATTTAACCGTACCAAAGCGTATTTTGATGCTTGGCTGAAAATCTGTCTTTCTTGCGCACTGCAGCCTGCAGTTATAGCAGGTTTTATAGCTTTACTAGTTACTATTTACGATACAGCTATATATAAAAATTGTGAATTTGCTAGACATGATTATGTACCGAACGATAAAAATGGAGCTATTTTTAGTACTTTTGAATTAAGAATACCCGACAAAGATCCAGAGCAATGCAAAAGTAGCGCAGGGTATAAATTGCTACAATATTATTCAGGTAAGGGGTGGGAAAAGCATCTTTTAATACTTTTTAGAACTAATACAATTCCATTAGATCTTTTTTCTCTAATGGTGGATTTACTATTTATTT
>JAJZHL010000183.1 GCA_021804505.1 Pseudomonadota bacterium
CCCTATTGATAATGAAACCATAAAATACCTAAAACTAACTGCTAGGGATCCTCATAAGATCAAATTAGTAGAACAATATGCTAAGGCCCAGTCTTTATGGTATGACCCTGCACATAATCAAGAATATACAGATGTTTTAGAACTTGATTTATCAACAGTAGTGACTTCTCTTGCTGGACCAAGACGGCCGCAAGATCGTGTCACTCTTAGTAATATTGCTAGTAACTTTCAACTTGAGTTACCTTCTTTAGCAAAAGGAAATAATAGTGATATAACTAAAAAATATCTAGTTAATGGAGGAAATTTTAGCCTATCACATGGAGATGTAGTTATTGCTGCCATCACTAGTTGTACAAATACTTCCAACCCCTCTGTTATGATTGCTGCAGGACTTATGGCAAAAAAAGCTTGTGAATTGGGGTTGCAATCAAAACCATGGGTAAAAACCTCATTGGCTCCAGGCTCAAAAGTAGTAACAGAATACTTGAAAGTGAGCGGCCTTGATCAATATCTTAATAAGCTAGGATTTAATTTAGTTGGTTATGGTTGTACTACATGCATTGGTAATTCAGGCCCTCTGTTGCCTGAAATAGAGGAAACTATAATTAATAACCAACTTGTCGTAGCTTCGGTGCTATCTGGTAATAGAAATTTTGAAGGTAGGATACATTCACTGGTAAGGGGTAACTACCTTGCTTCACCCCCTTTGGTTGTTGCCTATGCGTTAGCTGGTAATGTTAATATCAATCTTGAACGCCAACCAATCGGGCAAGGTGATAATGGTAAAGATATTTATTTAAAGGATATATGGCCGGAGCAAGCTGATATTGAGGATTATATTAATAATTCTCTTAATCCTAATATGTTTAAACAACGATATAGTGAAGTGTTTGTAGGTGATGATAACTGGCAGACTCTAAAAGTGTCCGAAAGCAGCACTTATAATTGGAATAAACATAATACGTATATTAATAACCCTCCTTACTTTGAAAATATTGGAAACAATATTACTGATATAAAATCTGCCAAGATATTGGCAATTTTTGGAGATTCTATTACTACCGATCACATTTCTCCTGCAGGTAATATAAGCCAAAATAGCCCAGCTGGTAAATATTTGCTAAGCTGCGGTGTTTCAGTTGCAGACTTTAACTCTTATGGCTCTAGACGAGGCAATCATGAGGTAATGATGCGGGGTACATTTGCAAATGTTAGGATTAAAAATGAAATTTGTCCTGGGACTGAAGGTGGGATTACTATTAACCAATTGAATAACCAGCAGGTAAGTATATATGATGCTGCAATGAGCTACAAAGCATCTTCAACACCGTTAGTAATTTTTGCAGGTAAAGAATATGGCACAGGGTCATCCAGGGACTGGGCTGCAAAAGGCACAAGTTTGCTTGGAGTAAAAGCAGTAATTGCAGAAAGCTTTGAGCGGATCCACCGATCAAACCTAGCTGGTATGGGTGTATTACCATTATCTTTTGCTGCCGGCATAACTAGACATGACTTAAGACTTGATGGATCTGAAGAAATAAGCATTACTGGCTTAAATAACTCCATAGAACCATATCAAAAGCTTCAGTGCATAATAACAAGGGGAAGCGGAGTAAATGATACGTTTATAGTAATATTGCAAATTTTCACTGATAATGAGATAGACTATATAAAAGATGGTAGTATAATGCATACAGTAGTTAGGAATTTGAGAAGTTAGAGCCCTATGAATGACGAAATAAAAGAATATTTTTCACCTGGCAAAAAAAATCTTATAGCAATCTATATACTTTATTTATGCGGTGTGGTGGCGCCAGTATTACCTTTAATTGGGGTAATTCTAGCTTATATTAATAAAGATATAAAAGACAGGCTCTTAGCAAGTCATTACACTTTTTTAATTAGAACTTTCTTTATGGGATTAGTAGGAATTATTGTTTCTACAATAACTACGATAATACTTATTGGACCGGTATTGTATATCATGGTTATAATTTGGTTTGTTATTAGAATTGTAATAGGATTAAAATATCTTATTGATAATATAGAATATCCAAATCCGTTGACTTTCTGGATTAAATAGATATTAATTAGCTATCTATTATTTTACTTTAGTTAAAGCTATTTTAAATTAAATTTAAGGGTGTAGCGTTGTTATCGGTCATAACACAATTTTTCAAAGATATTAGCCCAGTTAAGCTTGCGCTAATTGGTTTGATGTCACTAATTTTTGTGATACTTTTTATTGTTTATTTAACCAAGATTTCTAATTCGGATATGGGTGTACTCTACTCCGATCTGGATATAGAAGATAGTAATAAAGTAGTTCAAGAATTAGAAAATAAGAAGGTACCTTTTCAACTTTTTTCTAATGGTACAGTGATCAAAGTACCAAGAGATCAAGTAACCAAAGTTAGGGTAAGCCTAGCCCAAGCTGGTATACCTGCTAAGGGCTCAGTCGTAGGGTTTGAAATATTTGATAAAGAAGATAGTATAAGTACTACTAATTTTTCCCAAAACATTAAAATGATGAGGGC
>JAJZHL010000184.1 GCA_021804505.1 Pseudomonadota bacterium
CAATGCCCATAGTAAAACATGGGTATCAAGTACTATAGGATTACTCATGTTCTGCATTCCACTTTTCTTCAATTGGTTCTAATATATCAGCTTTTATCTCAGCTTTACTTTTAAGTATGCCAAATAATGAAACTTTTTTGGTATCGATTGGTAATACTTTAGCTATTTCTTTATTTCTTTTAGTAATTATAACTGATTGCCCATTAATTTGTAATTTTTCAATTATTTCAAGACAGTGAGCTTTAAATTGGCTAATAGCTATTTTAGTGGACATTGCTTTTAACTTATTATAATTACACATTTATAATATAATAGTCAAATGTTATAGTCAATAATATTTTGATTATTTACTATAAATTAATATAAGGGATACTCGATTATATTGACTTAGTAATTATAAAGTAGTTAATATTTATCTATCTGATTATAAGGAAAACGTTCGTTTGTCTGGTAGGATAGATTAGGATTCAAAAGTGGCTATTAGCACACAAGAAAACTAGTTGCTTAAATCTATATAAGTTTGTATTCTTAACAACAGCTTTTCTTATGAAATAAATGGTAATTATGTTAATTGGTTATATGCGAGTATCTAAAGCTGATGGTTCGCAAGTTTTAGATTTACAAAAAGATGCATTGGTTCAGGCCGGCGTTCTTCCTGATAGAATTTATGAAGACTTAGCATCTGGAAGGTTTGACGATAGGCCAGGTTTAACTTCATGTATAAAAGCCTTACAACCAGGTAACACATTAGTAGTCTGGAAACTTGATAGGTTAGGTAGAAACCTAAAGCACTTGGTTAATACAATTGAAGAGTTAAAAACAAAGGGAGTAGGGTTCAAAGTTTTAACAGGGCAGGGGGCTCAAATTGATACTACTACAGCGCACGGTAAGATGGTATTTGGTGTATTTGCAGCATTGGCAGAATTTGAGAGAGAGTTAATAATAGAACGCACAAGAGCAGGGCTTGCCTCCGCTAGAGCAAGAGGAAGACTTGGAGGAAGACCTCGTAAAATGGATGTAACAACCTTACGTATAGCTATGTCTGCTATGCAAGACCAAAAATCAGTAGCTATGGAAGTGGCTAAAAGGTTAGGGATTACTACAACTACCCTTTATGCTTATGTGAATAGTGATGGTTCTCTCAAAGAGCCAGGGACAAAGCTACTAAAAGAAGCAGAAAGTTACAATTAAATCTCTTGTTTTGTTTTTACAATAAAAGCAATAATTAGGTTTTAACAATAAGTTATGGATAATAAAGAAAACTTTACCTCTTATCATGCGGTTCTGTCGCATCTATTTTCAAGAGTTGCGTTTTTTACCAAAACTTAGATTTTGGACGTTATGCCGCCATTAACATTTGAAAATTCTCATAAGTAGAAACATTATCACTAGCTCCAATTATTTGTCTTTTTTGAATCATACGAATATTTTCAATACCAGCAATGGGGCACTGTTGCAAATAGGAACAAAGTCTAAGTTTTTCTAAAAGTCATGTGCATTTTTTTAGCAAGCAAGTAAATTATCAGTAATTATTCTAATTTCACCTTGAATACCTTGTCCATATTTCCAAATGTCAAATCTTCCTTTTTTAAACATTCTCATTACTTCAAATCCTTTGATGGTAGCATAAGCTGTTTTCATAGATTTAAACCCAAGCGTTGGCTTGATAAGCCTCTTAAGTTTTCCATGGTCAGATTCAATGATGTTGTTTAAATATTTAATTTGTCTATGCTCTAAATCCTCAGGGCATCTACCTTCTGCTTCTAGCTCAAGAATGGCTTTTGAGTATATAGGATTCTTATCAGTGTTGATAATATTTGGATGAGAGCGAGGAGGTATAGACCTTAGAGCCTTACCTAAGAAAAGCTTGGCTGCGGCAGTATTTCTGGTAGATGATAAATAGAAATCAATGGTATTACCGCATTTATCTAGAGCTCTGTAGAGATATACCCATTTCCCTTTTACTTTGATATAAGTCTCGTCTACTCTCCAGCTGAGCCCTAATTTAGGCTTCCAATACCATTTAAGTTTATCTAAAATCTTTGGTGCGTAATATTGAACCCATCGATATATTGTTGAGTGATCGAGTTGTAATCCTCTTTCCACTGCCATCTCTTCTAAATCGCGGTAACTGATGCCATATTTACAATACCAACGCACAGCCCAGATGATAATCTCGTATTTGAAATGACGACCCTTGAATAGATTCATAAAAACTCATGCTTTTCTTTTGAAAATATAGCGGAGCGGAGAAATTTGCAACAGAGCCCTTAAGTCTTAGTATTGCTGCGAATGTTGCTGCATACCTTAGATTTCTTGCAGCCTCTACCCTTACTACTCCCTTTCCTGCTAACTGGTCAACCGTGTCCCAAACACTATCGCCTTCTATACCATAATGCATCCCAAAGGGCACTGTTGCAAATAGGAACAAAGTCTAAGTTTTTCTAAAAGTCATGTGCATTTTTTTAGCAAGCAAGTAAATTATCAGTAATTATTCTAATTTCACCTTGAATACCTTGTCCATATT
>JAJZHL010000185.1 GCA_021804505.1 Pseudomonadota bacterium
CTGGATATTTTGCTATAGCTATACCTAACTTTCCTAATGGAAGAGGCTATACCAGGAATGGAACCTTTCAGGTTGATGCTGAGACCCGTATGATAGTAACAGCAAATGGCGACCATTTAGAAGGTGATTACACTATTCCTGATGGAGTGGAAATGGATAAAATTAACATAAGTCCCGATGGTATTATCTCTTATACTGATGGTGTTGGGGGGCAACCGGAGATTGGACAAATTCAGCTATATACTTTCCCTAATGAGAAAGGTTTAGAAGCAGTAGGTAATGATATGCTAGTTGAAACTGTTGGTTCAGGAGAAGGCTTTGTGGTTGCTGATCCCAATAATAAATTTGTCCAAAAATACCTTGAAGACTCAACTACCTCATCAGTTCAAGAACTAACAGAATTAATTTCCTCCCAAAGAGCATATGAGCTTTGTACGAGAATAGTTAAAGTTGCGGATGAGATGGAAAAAGAAATAAGCAGTATTAAAAGCTGATTGAATGTTTTATAAAGGGTTGCTTCTTATAATATTGTCATTAGCTTTTGGGATAGGCAATGCTGCTGATGATTCTTTTGATAAAGCAGTTGAAGGATTAATTTACGAGAAAATAGACGATCCAAGGGTAATCATAGATATTCAATATGAGTCTAAAGATAAAGCAGAAAAGATAAGGAGCAAATATAATAATGCACAGTCATTATTACTTATAAACTTTGATCCTACTTCGGCTAATTTTAAAGTTAGAGTAAATTATAATTCAGGTGCTTCCGAAGAACTTTTTGGTAGATATATATCCTCTATTGAGGTGCCCGTAATATCTAAATTTATAAAGGCGGGTGATATTATTACTGCCAACGATATTACCATAGTTAAAACTAAGATTAATAAAATAAAAGGCGATTATATCACCAATGAGAATGATATAATAGGGATGCAGGCGAAGAAGGTACTAGCCAATGGCAGCTTAATTAAAAGGAGTGAACTAAGGAATCCCCTAGTAATAAAAATAAACGATCCAGTGAATATCTTATATTATTCTAATAATATAAGGCTTAAAACCTCAGGAACGGCTCTTGGCTCTGGTTCAGTAGGTGATATGATTAAAGTTAAAAATGAAGATACTGGGGCAGTATTGCTTGGCCAAATAATTAATAAAAATACAGTGCAGGTAGGCACCAATGATGAATAAAACAAATGTTACATTTTTGTTAATAGCGGTATTTTTACTATCTAGCTGCAGTGAGACCATAGAACGATTAAAGCGTATTGGACGTAGCCCTCAGCTAGCTCAAGTTGATTTACCACAGGAGGATCAAGAAGAGGCAATTGACCAATCAAGAATTGAAAGGCATCGGATGCATATGAGAAAAACAAATTCTTTATGGCAACCTGGTTCTACGACGTTTTTTAGAGATAGTAGGGCTTGGCGGGTTGGTGATATATTAACAGTGGTAGTTGCAATAAAAGACAGTGCCAAGCTTGATAACTCTACTAAGCACCAAAGGAGCGGCAATGATAAAATGGGCATACCTGCATTATTTGGTAAAGAGCGAGCCATTGCAGGGATTTTATCCAGTAGGAATAAGGACAAGGCCTCTTCATTGTTAAACACAAATAGTAAGGCTGATCATAGTGGGAGTGGCGGTATAACCCGGAAAGAGGATATTAAAACAACGATTGCTGCGTTAGTTACTAAGGTTTTGCCTAATGGTAATTTGGTAATCCAAGGCCACCAAGAAGTAAGAGTAAATTATGAGCTAAGAGAGATAAAGGTAGCTGGTATTATAAGGCCAAAAGACATTACTAGTGAAAATTCTATCAACTCTGATCAAATGGCTGAAGCTCGCATTTCTTATGGTGGTAGGGGCATAGTTAGTGATGTCCAACAACCAAGGGTAGGCTCCCAAGTAATAGATGCTATTTCGCCTTTCTAAATTTTCTTGTGTTAGTATTAAACTCCTAAACCAATAATATTAGTAATATATTATTGGAACTGCACTTCTATTGCTTTCCTATTTAGGCTATACCTTTAATAATGCTGCCCTTTTTCTCGCTTCTTTAATATTAAAGGCTTTGAAATATGATTACAATCCACAGCCCTTACCTTAGGAAGAATTTAGAGAAAAGATTAATCCTTTTGTACTTTTATGGGTGCTAAATTCAATCCAAAAATTCTACGTTAGTTACTATTTCAACTCGTGTGCAGGTTTTAACTAAGTAAATAGTCGATGATTGAAAAAGTAATAGAGAAGAATATGCTCCTATTTTAGAGAAAATCATAGAAAATAAGCAATTATTAGAGAACCTAAGTAACAAACTTGGCATTAATTTAACGGCGGAATTATTAGGTTATAATCCTGAGACACATTCTTTAAATGCTGATAGTTTAAGCCGTTTCTTTACTGCTAATCCAGAATTATTTCAAGAAAAGGACCTGTCAGAGCTCATAGGTGTTATAAGAGCTGAGATTTAAATTTGGCCTTTCTTCCCAGGCTAGATTTTTATTT
>JAJZHL010000023.1 GCA_021804505.1 Pseudomonadota bacterium
CTGTTTGCTTATTAATATTGTAAAAGCAGAAAATATATCTAGAGTTACTCAGAGTATATATCAATTGGATTTTGAAATTGTTGCATTTGCTAGGGATAAAAATCAAGGATTGCTGGCGAAGCTAGCTGCCAAGATCACCAATAAATTGACAGAAAAATCATGCGTACTGCCGAATTATATTGTAGCTGGCATTAAGGCATGTAGTATGAATTTTCAACGTAGTAATGATCTGATAACGACTAAATTAACAATTAATTGTAAGGCATTATTGAAAGAGAATAAATAAAACAAGGTGAGAATGACATATTTAATTGAAGGGGTAGATGTGAGTAATTTACTAAAAGCCTCTAAAAAATTTGAAGAATTTCGTATTCATTTAGAGAATGAGCAATATAAAGCCGGAGCAGTTAAAGCTTTTGAGTATAGTTATGAGGTTGCATGGAAAACTATGAAACGTTTGTTAGAAGCCCAAGGTAAAAATCCTTATACTCATCGTGAGATATTTCGTGAAGCGGCAGCTAGTGGGCTCATTTCTGATCCAAAAATATGGTTCGAGTTTATAAAGATGAAAAATCTGACTGTACACACATATAACGAGCAAAATATAGAACAGATCATTCTAGGCTTTGAGGATTTTTCTAAAGCATTACAGGATTTATTACAGAATATAGAGAAATTAGATGTTCGGGCTTGAGGAAATAGATTTTATTTTATTAAAGTCAATTTTACAGAGGTATCCTTGTACCTTTTACGCATATGGTTCACGAGTTAAGGGGAATTATAGAAAATTCTCTGATCTTGACATATGTGTCATGGAAGTTATAGATGATGAGGAGCTGGAGCATTTACGGCAAGATTTAGAAGAGTCTGATTTACCTATCAAAGTTGATGTAAAAAGGTGGCTTATCGATATGAATGAGGATTTTAGGAACCTGATCAAGCAGGATCTTACAAGAATAGAAACATGAGTTTTCACGATATACGTATCGAATTTATTGAAACCTTTGCGGTTGGCAGGCCTGAATTTACTACATCATGCGTCTCAACCATATCTGGAAGAGAAGTAAGAAGATTAGATAGGGCTCATGCTAGACATAGATTTTTGATAAAAAGCTGCTGCCTTAGCTCTACTGAATTTGAACAGTTTAATACCTTTTTTAGAGCGCGAAGAGGTGGAAGTTTTGCTTTTCGCTTTAGGGACTATTCTGACTATAAAGTAACTAATCAGCTTATAGCCAAAGGAGATGGTAAAATGCAGCAATTTCAATTAATTAAACTTTATGAAGATAAGATTGCACCCTATATGCGAAAAATCAATAGACCTATAGAAGGTAGCGAAGAGTTTTTTGTGAATGACATCCTGACAAGCGTTAAAGTGGATTATAGTAGTGGGATGATAAGCTTACCAAAACCGCTTGAAGAAGACCAAATTTTAACTGGTAGCTTTGATTTTGATGTAGCGGTAAGGTTTAGTAAGGACAGTTTTGAGTATCATTATACGGCTGATGGCTCTATAGAATTATCTCAAATAGAATTATTGGAAGTGTTATAGATGAGAATAGTTCCAGCAGATATTCGTAATTCCATAGCTGATTTACAGAATTTTACCTATTGTTTCCAAATTAAACTGTCAGATAATAGAGAGCTATACCTAACTGAGTCTGATAGTGTATTATGGATAGAAGGAAAGGAGTTTATTCCTAATTCTGGGTTAACTTTCCAGGAGGGAGTGTTTAATGACTCTGCAAAAAATTATATCCTCTTGGAAGGAATATTTGAGGATGGTGCCATAGAGCATGGTATGGATTTGACCTCAGCAGAAGTAAAGATATATGTTTGTTTTACCAATGCATGTAGCCATTTTGTGACTTATTATTGTAGTAGTTTCATAAAAAGAGATTTAGGGTTTGCTTTACGTCTAGAACCGTCGGTCAAGGCTTATGAACAGATTCCGCTTCAATTTTTTAGTAAAAATTGCCGGGCAAATTTTGGTGATATTAAATGCCAGGTAGATAAAAAGGCTTATACTCAGAAATATGATATTCAAGAAATGTTTGCTAAAACTATTATTTTAGCTCACAGCGATAAAGAAAGTGGCTATTTTACTGGCGGAGATGCTGTGCTTGGGGAGGAGCGGTTTTATAGCAAGATTATCCAGCATTCTAATAATTTTATTATATTAGATCAACTTATTCCAGATATTGTAAAGCCTAATAAAGCTGTTTGGCTGACAGCCGGGTGTGATAAAAAGTTTATAACTTGTTGCAATAAATTCAATAATGCAGTAAATTTCAGAGGCGAACCAACAATTCCTGACGAGAAATTTATTAAGGTGCTTTAGGTAGCCACTGTCATTCGAGCTACGGCGGGAATCTAGTGTTATTTAAATTTTCTGGATCGGCCTTTAGCTAGGATGACAGGAAAGGATACTGGAATGACAGGCGATATAAGCCATCCTGATCTTGTTTCAGGATCTAACTGTGAAGAGTAAAAAAGATGAAAAAAGCATGCATCAAACGGTTTTTGTTGGGATTTTTTAGTATATTTAAAATATCTCAACCATCAATAAGGCAAAGGCAGTCGCTGGACCTAGTGGAATATTTTGTTCGTATTGAAAAGGATATTAATTCGGCATTTCGGGAAATAAAACGTGAATATGAAAGAAACTAAATTTTTTTTTGCTAATAATAATCGATTAAATAAAGGATATTTAAAGCCTAAGGCAGCAAATCTTAAAGAAAATGATCAGAGCTTTTATCGTAAGCAATATGAGCATATCTTGCCGCCTATGGAGATCATGGAACAGTATGAAAGTGCTTATCCTGGCACCCTCGCTAAATTGATAGAAATGGCTGAAAAAGAACAATTACATCGCCACCAGATGGAGCTTAAAACTCTTGAAAGCCACAAAAGTGCAGCAGACAGTGGTAGGCTCAGTGCTATTGTATTCGTAACTATAGTGTGCATAACTACAGTAGCTATAGCTCTGCAAGGCTATTTGATGCTTGCTGGTACTTTTGCTGCGGCGGTATTTTTGTCTATAGGGGCAGGAATATTTTTGTCCTCTAGAAGGTCTTCATTCAAAAAACCCATATCAAGAAATAAGCCTTAAATAACTATAAGTAGTTCTTTAAGGCTTTGTCATCACGAGCCTTCGCAAGAAGGCTAAGGTAGATCTACCTTTTCTGGATTGTTCCGTCGACTATATCTACTCGCAATGACGTAGCTATCATCACGAGTAGCCCTAGCTGCGAGGTAACATCCAGTCCTTGCGCACCCCTGGATTGAGCACGTAAAGCGTAGCTTACTCGCAGTAACAATTGGTATACTGACTTTCTTCTATCTGAGATATCTTGACTTTACTCACACGATCTCACATAATCTCACATTGATTGTAAATACTATTAATATGAACTGGCAAAAACACCGTATACAAGCAAGGTTGAGCTTTAAATCCGAGGTCATTGAGGAGATTTATGCGACCATAGCCGAAATTGACGGGGTTAAGAATAGCTGGCATATTACAGATAGATTGTTACCGCAAACCATAGAAAATTTGACCCGTTCGGTAATTATTACATCTGCAGGAGCATCTAATCGTATTGCGGGTCATCATCTAACTGATATAGAAGTTGAAAATTTGTACAGAAGTTTACCAGTACAAGAACCTAAAACTCGTGACATGCAAGAGATAGCAGTATATTTACAGTGTCTTGAATTAATTTTTAGTAACTATAATAAAATACCTATAAATGAAGCTTCAATTCTTAAACTGCACAAGGATATGGGGTTAAAAGGCAACTATAAGATCGGTACTAATCGCATTGAAGCAAGGATCCAAGTGGGTAGTATAGTAGGAGTAGTATTTAATTCTACACCGGCTGATTTAGTCCAAAAAGAAATGCAGGAATTAATAGGATGGTATAGCTTGGCGATACTGAATAAAACGAAACATCCTTTAATTTTAATTGCTAACTTTATTTTTGAGTATCTGGCAATTCATCCATTTGAGCTTGGAAATGGTAGAACTAGCAGGCTTCTTACTAACCTAATGCTTCTGCAGCAAGGATATTATTTTACGAAGGTAACTTCACATGAACATATTATTGAAGCTAGTAAAATTGATTATTATTTTGCTTTAATGAGAACCCAAGCCACTTGGAAAACTGATGCAGAAGATATAACACCATGGCTTATCTTCTTTCTAAATACCATTAAATCGCAAGGCAAACAAGCACTTAAAGCTATAGAAGGAGATAATATAGATCATTTGTTCTCTGAGAAGCAATTGGCGCTATGGAATTGGGTAAATAGCAATGCGCCTGCTGAATTTAGTCGCAGAGACGCTGTAAATGCTTTAGGCTTTACTGAGCGTACAGTTGAATCAATTATTAAGAAACTAGTAGATTTGAAACGCCTAAACCGTTTAGGCCAAGGTCAAGCCACTCGTTACAAATTAGTGCAATAGGTTCATGTTGTTCAAGCTACGGCGGGGATCCAGAGAGATTCCTGCATCAAGTTCGAGTTGGCTAGAGGTGTAAATGACATCCTGAATATAATTCACGATCTAGTAAAACATTAGTTTGGATTTCTGCCGCAGCAGGGATAACAAGAAAGAAGAGGGAATGACAAAAGGCCCGTGGGGATAATACTAGATGAGCTTACTCCTTTTTCCTGCAGTTTGGCGTCACGCAAAAATGCTTTAAATAATTACCTTTCACTTCCATTAGATATAGAAAGACGGAATGCTCAGAGTGATTGCTATCTTGCTGTTTATCGTAATATACTTTAAATTTATCAGCAACCTTGGCAATTTGTTGTATAGTGCCGGTTAAGCCAATAAAGCTTGGGTCAAACCGCAGCAAATATTCTTTGAGGACTTCAGGTGTATCATGATCTGGGTCTATAGTGATAAACACTACTTGAAGAGAAATATGGCTTTTATTCATGCTTTTTTTAATTTCAGCCAGCTTTTTAAGAGCAGTTGCACAATGGTAAGGACACCTGGTATAACCAAAATAAATTAAGCTCACCTGTCCCTTTAGCTTGGCGCTATTAAATATATTGCCATTTTGATCAGTTAAAATGAAGCTACCGCCAATTTGGGGAGATTGATATCCGTATTTCCCTATTTTACCTAAAGAAGCTGTTGGTTGACCAAAAAATAACAAATATATAAAGATAGCACTTCCAACAATGCCTATAATGGCTATTTGTAACAGGGTTTTCGGCTTACTTAGATTTTGCATATCTTGTTTATAGTAAATTCAGTAACAGCTTAGCATCCTTAATAATTATATGTATAGTGAATTGTAATAAGTGGAAGAGTGATTTCTGTAGCATTGTTGATTGTAGGTCAGTTATTTAATCACATTTGTTATTATTAAGTATTATTTTTGCTTGTTTTATCACTTTTTATCTCTTAATGTTCATACATAACAATAATTTAAAAGGAAAAGAAATTATGAGTACAATTACTATTATAAAAGGCGTTGCTTTGTTTGGTGGGGCGATTGCAGAATACGAATTAATAAAAAATAAGATCGCTAAAGTAGTGCACGATAAGAATGGACCAGAGTGGGTAGAAAAATATGTTGCACCTCTAGTAGCTGGAGCCAGCGTTTTTGCAACCGGCTTCCTACTAAACAAGTATTTACCCAGTCTTATGTCAAGCTTAGCCACAAAAGAACAAATTAAATCGCTAATTACAGAAATTAAAGATAATGGAAACAATTCAAATGCTTTGAACAAGGCTTTATTTGAAACAGGACACTCAATTATCAAAACTAAAGGTACGGGTGAAAAAGCTTATGATATTGTACTAAATGCTCTTAAAGTTTGGAAAAATTCTCTCAATATATTTGTCTACTCTAATGAACGAGCATTTGAAAATCTTACTAAAGATGGGTGGGAGAAGATTAAGGAGAAGCTTGAAGAGGTGGGGATGACGCTTACAATCCCCAAAGATCTATCCCGTGAAGGAGCTTTAAATGAAATAACACTAGCTGCAGAGGGCGTATTGTACAATGCAACAACCGAGAGTTTGTCCTAAGCGTAGCCTCATTATTTAACTGGATTGCTTCGTCGTTGCACTTCCTCGCAATGACGAAGTTATTAAACACGAGCTGCTGTAGGCAACTAAACGTCATCACGAGCTCTATTAACTTTAATCTCGTCATCACGAGCCGCGCACCCGGGTACCGCGGGGCGTGGTGATCAGGTTTCCTTGCGCTCTGACAGTGTAATGCTCTGCCTACAAAAGACCCGCGCGCCTATTTATAGCGACTTCATATTCTTGCTTACTATCCAATCAATAAATATTTCGTCTATAGATTTCTTTTTTTGAGTGTATTCATATACTTCCTTTATTACTCCCATTAGCTTATAAAACGAAAAACTAAACTTTTCTCTGATGATAAAGTTAATTGTGGCCGTAGTTGCTTCTCTAAGAAACATTAACTGCTCTGTAGTTAACGCATCTAGGGTAACATTATCTTCAGATAGAATAGATTCTAAAGAAACATCCAAAGCCGTAGCAATAGAACGCAAGGTATTAGCACTCGGATTTTTTGAAGTACCGGTTAAAATACTAGTAATGGTATTCTTGTTCAACTGTGTCTTTTTTTCAATATCAGTAGCGGTGAGATTTTTTTGTGCCATTAGCTCGGAGATTTTTAACTGTAAATTCACGATATCTTCCTTGTTTTATAAAGTTATTTACCAGCATAATAAACAGGATTTTTAAAAATGAAATAGTTAATTTGAATATTTTATAGATCACAATAAGTTACATATATAAAATAATTTATGTTTTATAAATAAATAAAGATTGCATTATATAATTTATTTATATAACGTTAATTATGTTCTTAGTATATAAAGCATATCTTAAAGGAATAAAGGGATAGTTTGGTTACGTGCGAACTACTATTGAGAGTTAAAAAAATAGTAGACGTACTAAATTAAAGCCGGTGTGCTATATAGACCAGAGCATAAATAAATTTTTTTGGCGGGTAACCAAAAAAATTTAGATTATGGAATAAAAAGTTCAACAGAAATATAATAACTTAATTTAAGGAGGTTAAGAATGAATAGAGTGATAAAAAAAATTGGCAGTACTCTAGTGAAGGTCTTAGTGAATTTCATGTACTGAAGAGATCGTTTAGCCCCGCTTATATCAATAAGGGCTAAAGTCAGTAAGCACATCTCGTTTGATGAATTGAAAATGTACTTACTGACTGAACAAGAACAAGGATGCCAATGGTCTGGCTTACCTTCACATACGCTAAATATTTTGTAACACATAGGTATGATATTATGAGTATAACAAAAAACAACACAACATGCAAGCCTGCAAGTATAAAATTAGCAAGGCAGAATAATATTTATAGCAACGACTTAAAATCCAGCAAATGGGATGGCGGAAAAGTTGTTCCTGATGCTAGAGTCGGTGCTATAGATATTTCCATGTTAACTGATTTTTGCTTTTTCCATTCTGTTAATAAAATGCAAAAGAGTAGGGAAAGTAAAAATTATTCTTTCAGCAAGCTTGATTCTGGTCAATTACATGCCAAAGCAAGTTCTATCCGACTAGCAACTTTTAAGCTGTTTAAAAAATCAACTAATTATTTGGCAATTAAAAGTAGAAAAGTTACTAATATTTTGCTTTTGATCTACAGTGCTAGAGCCTCGCTTTTTAGTGCCAAAATATCTCTTCATCCACCCTCGAGTTGCCTACAAATATGCCTAAATCATTATGTCAATAATCACATTAATGAAAAACTATTTTGCTTCAATCCAGAACTTCTGGTTTCAAACGAAATGGTGCTGCAAAAAATTTGCAAGCAATAGGCCATAAGCAATAAGAAAAATACAATAAACTACAATAGTTAAGAAATTTAATTCTAACGTGGAGAAGATATTATGTTTAGTACTAAAAAAAATAACAGATTTAATGCAAAACTTTTAACTTTAATTGTTGCGTGTAACACCTTAGCCACACCTTTTAGCTCTGAGGCAGGGTCAGCCACTATGATGAAGCAGTCTCTTGCTTATGGCAGTAAGCTTGCTATTACTGCAGCTGCTGGAGTAGCTGGAGGACTTGCCGCGCTTGCGGGTTACCAGTGGTATAATAAGAGGCAAACTGTTCAAAATGTTCAAGAGGGTACGTTAAGTGCAGAACAGTACAGGCAAGTGCAATATCAGCAACAGCGGCAACCACAACAGTTACAGCAGGAGGCATTTGAGGTTAATAGTGACCAGAATGAACAACCTCCTATGTATTCACGAGAGGATGAACGACATAGGGGACAGTTTTTGCAAAGGACTCCTGTTAGTCCAATTCGTCGTGAATCTCCTATTGGAGCAAATGATAGTTCTAAGCCAAACGGTGGCCCTGGTTTAGGAGAAGTAATAAAACCATTAGCAGCATCTGCAGGGGCACTACTAACTTATTGGACTCTGTTATCTGATGATAAAGATTCAACCAAAGAAGGAGCAGAAAATAATGGGGGAGCACAGCAAGGTGTTGATTCTACTCTAGCTCATCCTACTCAAGGGCAGACTAATGCAAGTACGGATGGGGCTCAAGTTCCAAACTTACATCTAGCTCCTAGAGATACAGCAATTATAACTGCAGATAATAAAGTGAGAAGTCAGAGGCTAGAAGAAAACAATATCAATGAGCAAGATACTTATCCTACTATTGCTCAAGGTGATAATAATGTTTCCTCAAGCAACTCTAATACTAGGAAAGTTAATGAAGAGACTCAAGAAATAGAGATAGCTTCAGCAGATCCTATAATAGAAAAGCAGGGTGCGGAACTATCTACTCCTGATATCCTTGCATCTGCAGCTAAAAGAGAATTGTTAACTATTGTTGATGAAGAAGCTAGTATTATCAGCCAAGAACTACCTAAATCCATAGATGAAGCAAAAGACCTGTTTAGTGGCAATAAAGAGGCTGATTTTACCGAATTAGCAGCAGATATGGCAAACATACCTCCTGCTAATGCTAAGCTTGCCTTAAAGGAAATGCAAGGTATGCAGCGTTATACTACATATCTAGCAAACGAGTCACTAAACAATAGGTTAAATGTACATGCTATTGCAGCTGGCGAGGAAACTAAGGTCCAAACCGGGATGTGGGTAAGAGGTATTATAGGTGAGGCTAGTGAAAAGCAGAGTTCTTCTAGCGCTGGCTATAATAGCTTCTATAGCGGCGTTACTATTGGTGTCGATGCCGAATTTAATAGTGATTTACTTATCGGGGCTGCATTTTCAACCATTGACTCTAGTCTCAAATTTAAGAATGAGTACTCTGGAGATAAAATTAGCGGTGATACCAGGGTTGGATCAATATATGGGATGAAAAATCTTACCAATAAAGTTTATGTTTCAGCAACAACCTCTTTTATATTATCCGATATTAAGACAAGATACCTTACAAAAGATTCTCAAGGTAATCAGTTCTACGCATATAGTAAACAAGATAATGTCCAAGGGGGCTTTGTTGATACCAGGCTTCACTACTCTACTGTGTTTAGGTAGTGTCGACATTTATTTTAGCCATAGGTATATTCCAGCGACATAAACAAATGCTAAGTAGGCTACCGAGAGCTTATCGTACCTCGTAGCAACTCTTCTAAAATTTTTAAGCTTATTAAACATCCTCTCTATCAAATTGCGTTCTTTATACAATACACGATCATATTCTCTAGGGTTTTTCCTGTTAGAACGAGGAGGAATTACCACTGCTGAATTAATCATTAAAGCAGCATCAGCAATATAATTTGCGTCGTATCCTTTATCAGCAATCAGTGCATCCATTTGCTTCCCCTCTATAAGCTCTAAAGCTTTTATGTAATCAGACCTCTGACCCGCAGTAACAAAAAATCTCAATGGATTCCCAAGTGCATCGCAACTAGCATGTAACTTAGTAGAAAACCCACCTTTAGATCGCCCAAGCTCTTGTTCTTGCATACCAGTCCCTATATTTTTTTCGCGCACCCGCCGAGTGCTGATGTGCTCTAATCATACTAGAATCCAGCATTAGCCATTCCGTGTCTTCATCAACTGCTAGTGTATTAAAGACCATTTGCCACACTCCTGCTTTTGCCCATCTCATAAATCTTTTATGGACTGTAGACCATTTACCATATTCAGCAGGTAAGGCTCTCCATGGAGCACCTGTTCTCGCTATCCACATTACCGCTCGGATAAACTCTCTATTGTCTTCTCCTCTACGCCCTCTATCTCCTGGCTTACCAGGCAGACTATCTTTGATCCTTTCCCACTGATCATTTCTTAGGTCATATAGCATTTTTTGTCTCCATACATTTTAACATATCAGGATTCTAACATAAAAAATTCTAAATGTCGACGCTACCTAAGC
>JAJZHL010000186.1 GCA_021804505.1 Pseudomonadota bacterium
TAATTGCAGCAAGCTACCACATGGGCAAGGCTTTTCCTATGATGATAACTGCAGCTGGTACCATTGCCCCAATTAAAGTACTGGTTATAGGAGTAGGCGTGGCTGGCCTACAAGCTATTGCAACAGCAAAAAGACTAGGAGCTGTAGTCTCCGCTTATGATGTTAGAAGTTCTACTAAAGAACAGGTAGAAAGCCTTGGTGCGAAATTTATATCTTCAGAAATAAGCAATCATCCTGAAAATAAATCGGGTTACGCTACTGAACTTACCGTAGACTATCAAAAGATACAGCATCAGTTTCTCTCAACAGTCATTAAAAATTATGACCTCGTTATTACTACAGCGCAAGTACCAGGTAAGCAAGCGCCAAGATTAATAACCGAAGAAATGTTAAAATTAATGAAACCTGGCTCCTTAATTGTAGATATGGCAACAAGTACCGGCGGTAATGTAGAAGGCTCAAAAACTGATGAAATTATAGTTAAAAATAGGATTAAAATCATTGGTTTTGCAAATTTAGCAAGTAGAATTGCTCATGATAGTTCGAAATTATATTCTAAAAACCTCTATAATTTTTTAGATTATGCAATCCAAGCAGGAAATTTAAATTTTGAAGATGAGTTAGTAAAACAGATGCTTATAACAAAAAATGGCGAGATTATTCACGAACAATTTAAAGGTATAATATGACGACTCTGTCAATAGCTGTAAAACAAGCCTCTGAAATAGCTGAGCAATCCCAAAAATTATCTGACAACCTTAAGGATCTGGCCATGAGTAATCAAGGAAATATTATTAATGGAATGGATCCTTTTGTCTATGCTGTTACAGTCTTTGTCTTAGCGTGCTTCGTAGGATATTATGTTGTATGGAAAGTTACCCCAGCCTTACACACACCCTTAATGTCAATTACTAATGCAATTTCAGGTATCATAATTATTAGTTCATTAATGGCAGCAAGCCATGATGGTTTCACTTTATCTAGTGCTCTCGGTTATTTGGCTACTTTTTTTGCTGCAATTAATATTTTTGGTGGCTTTATAGTTACTGAAAGAATGCTAGAAATGTTTAAGAAAAAGTAAGCTCAGGCTAATAAAATATATGGTTTAATTATGTCGCTACAATATATACAATTGGCTTATCTAGTTTCCGCAATTTGTTTTATCCTCTCCCTTAAAGGCTTATCATCTCCCAAACAAGCTAAGCAAGGTAGTATAATTGGTATAATAGGTATGGGAGTTGCTTTGCTTACTACTTTTTATTTACCAAATTTTTCCCAAAAAATTCCGCTTTTAGTTGTTATTTTATGCGCAGGAATATGTGGTGGGTATATAGCTAAAAAGATACCAATGACTTCTATGCCTCAGCTAATTGCAGGTTTTCACTCTTTTGTTGGGCTAGCTGCAGTTTTAGTATCATACTCAGCCATTCTGGCGCCTGAAAATTTTGCTATAGGTATTTCGGGAGCTATACCTTTAAGCGCTTTGATTGAGATGTCTATAGGTGTATCAATTGGAGCTTTAACATTCAGTGGTTCCATTATAGCTTTTGCTAAACTTCAAGGGTTGATGAGTGGAGCACCGTTAAAATTTAAAGGCCAACATTATTTCTGCTTAGCATTGAGTATCTTGTTAATAGTTGTGATAGTATTTTTTGCTAAGCTTGAGAGTCTTTTACTGTTTAATTTATTAGTTATATTTTCATTATTACTAGGCATATTATTGATTATACCAATTGGTGGGGCTGATATGCCGGTGGTAGTATCAATGCTTAATTCATACTCTGGATGGGCAGCTGCCGGGATTGGCTTCACGCTTGGTAATGGCTTGCTTATAATAACAGGTGCCTTAGTTGGTAGCAGCGGTGCAATACTTAGTTATGTTATGTGCAAAGCTATGAACCGTTCCTTATTTAAAGTTATATTCGGTGCATTTTTGTTAGCACCTAAAGGACAGGAATCTTCTTCAGCTGCCGATAAAATCGTAAAAATTAGTAGCGCAGAAGATGCAGCATACTTACTTAAAAATGCACGCTCAGTAATAATAGTACCAGGCTATGGGATGGCAGTAGCCCAATCACAACATGTAATAAAAGAAATGGTAGATTTATTAGAAAAAAATGATGTTAAAGTACGTTTTGCTGTTCATCCTGTTGCTGGAAGAATGCCAGGACATATGAATGTTTTATTAGCCGAAGCAAACATTGATTATGAAAAAGTATTGGAACTTGAGGAAATTAACCGTGATTTTGCAAATACTGATGTAGTATTAATTGTAGGAGCAAATGATGTAACTAACCCTGCAGCAAAAAATGATCCTAGCAGTCCTATTTATGGTATGCCCATCCTTGAAGTAGAGAAAGCTAAAACGGTTTTATTTATAAAGCGATCAATGGCTGCTGGCTATGCTGGCATAGAAAATGAATTGTTTTATATGGACAATACTTTAATGCTTTTCGGCGATGCAAAGAAGGTAATAGAAGAACTTGTTAAATACTTAAATGA
>JAJZHL010000024.1 GCA_021804505.1 Pseudomonadota bacterium
GCAAATACTAACTAGAGCTTAATTTTACTAGTAGCGATTATGGTAGGAAAATATATAGTATATAATTAAATATGTAATTAGGAGGTATAAATAACTATGAAATTGTACAAACAAATTTTCTTACAAAGATTTTTAAGTCTTTTTACTATTATAATTTTGCTAATGTTTGTTCCTACACCTGAGGGGCTAGCCGCAGGTAGCGATATTAAAGAATATGGAATTGTTATATTTCCAGAAGCAAAATGTAGAAAAGAAGCAAAGAAATTAAATGCTGATATCGCAAGGACACTAAGCCATTTAAAAAATGCTGGAAATTACTGGCATGTTACCTTATACCATGGTGCATATGAAAGAAAGAGCTTAGATGAAATATATGCTAAACTTAAAGCGCTAGAACTTAAGCCATTTACTTTAAATTTTACTAAAATTTATTCTACTGCAGATAGGTGGGTAGATTTAGGCGCAGAAAAAACTGAATACCTGCAACATTTGCACGAAACGGTCGTGCAGTTAGCTAGCCCTTATCATAAACGTCCGTTATCTCGTTCTATAGATATTTATAAAAGTATGACAGATGCGCAACGAGAGCAAGTAGTTCAGTATGGTGTTAGTGGTATTTTGGCCATGTATAACCCCCATATGACCTTATTTTACCAATATCCCCCAAGTCCTACATTACAATACGCAGCGGCAAAAATGGAAAATAATTTTAAGAAAAATATGGTATGTAAAGCCTATAAACTTATAATAGGTGAATTAGGGTATAACGGTAATATAAAGAAAATAATTTATAGTATAAATATACCTCAGGAAGTAGTTAGTAATAAATAGTTGTTCCTTAAGTTCATTGTGATTCCTAGCTAGCTACGGCGGAATCCAAGTCTGTGGTCATTTCCACGCAGGCGGGAAACTATAAAGATCTCGAATCAAGTTCGGGGTGACTAGAAGTATAAATGTCATCCCGAACTTCATTCAGGAACTAATATAACATTAGGCTAGATCCCCGTCTTTAGCTAGGTTGACATCGATGGTATCGGGACGACATCTTAAACTGTGTTAGGGACTATTAATCATTATCGTTATCATGTCGTCTGGAGGAACTGCCTTTATTACGATCTTCTGTATCGTGGCGGTGTTTCCCTCCTTCATGCCCCATGATTGAAGCAGCCCTACTTTTTTCTTCAGGTGAGGCACTGCCGCTACGCATAGTTGCAGCAGCTTGAGATAGATTCATATTATTTTTTTGGTTATTTTTATTTGTTTTACTAGTATTAGTCATATCATCCTCCTTAATTTAAGTGGTTAATAAAAACTATTGTAGTATTATGGGACTAGCTGCCTATGCCCATAATTAAATGGAAACATATTAATAATTTTAAGTCAATAAGGTTCTGGGATATATTAAAAATAATTTCTCTTAATGACTAAATATCAGAAGTAACAACAGTTTTAGCCTTTTTAAATAGAGAGAAAAAGTTCTGAGAAGTAGCTTCTGCTATTGTTTCTGAGGTAGTAGACTTTAGCTCTGCTATTTTATCTGCAACATGTATTACAAAACTTGGTTCGTTTTGCTTCCCACGTTTTGGGACTGGTGCAAGATATGGTGAGTCCGTTTCTATTAATAGCCTATCTAGCGGGATATAGCGTACTATTTCCTGCAGTTCTTCTGCGTTTTTAAAAGTAATTATACCTGATATGGAGATATATAAGCCTAGATCAAGCATTTTTCTTGCTAAATATTTTGACGACGTAAAACAATGTATTAATCCTGGAAAAGGTGCATTTTTCATTTCGCTGCTTAAAATTTCAATCGTATCTTCTTCAGCTTCTCTAGTATGGACAATAACTGGCAAACTATTATGTTGTGATGCTATGATATGTTGCAGGAAAGATAGGATTTGAAGTTCTTTTTCTGCAGTTTGATAATAATAATCGAGGCCAGTTTCACCAATTCCTATAATTTTTGGGTGAGAGCAAAAGTCTATAATAGTTTGATAATCTGGAACAGGTGTTTTTACATCATTTGGATGGACGCCGCATGAGGCAAGCACATTGTCATATTTTTCTGTTATGAGTAAAATCTCTGGTAATTCTGCAAATGTAGTGCAAATAGTTTGAAGATATCCTACACCATTATCCTTGGCTCTGTTCATTATATCATCGAGGTTTGCAGTTTCTGCCAATTTGTTAAGATGACAGTGAGAATCAATTAGTATCATATTTATACTGTCATTCTAGCTGAGGCACGAATCCATAAATATTTGAGGAAAGGTAGAAAATTAATAGTACTATGAGATAGTATGGGTGAAACTAATAAATATATCATTTTAACCCTAGTAAGTACTGGATCCCCGCTTTCGCGGGGATGACAGTTGTAAGGTTGAGAAAGAACTCAAAGTAACTACTATAAATTACTTTTTGCTTTCATCGGTAACTTGAGGTGCAGGCAACATTATTTTTATGTCTGCTTTGCTTGCAAGATCAGCAAAATGCTTTTCTATGGCCTCTCTACTTAATTTATTCTTGATAGAAGTCATAGCTTCTTCCTTAGTAGGAATTTGTGCAGGTCTTTTATCGAGTACAGTAATAATATGCCAACCGAATTGAGTTTGTACAGGAGCAGAAATATCATTTACTTTCATAGCCATAGCTTTTTCTTCAAACTCTGCTACCAACTGGCCAGGAACTATATATCCGATTTCTCCACCGCTGGCTTTTGATCCTTCATCTTTAGATACTTCCTTAGCAAGCTTTGCAAATTTTTCACCTTTGTTAAGTCTATTTTTTACTTTTTTAGCTTCTTCTTCAGTTGCTACTAAAATATGACTAACTTTGATTTCTTCTTTGCCTTTCAAACTAGCGACAAGCTTATTATATTCGTCATTTATCATTTTATCAGTAACATAAGATTTAACAAAGCGCTCCATTAAATCTTGTTGTACCATTTGATTTTTGACAGTATTTAATTTCTCTTGAAATTCTTTTGATGATTCAATACCAGAATCTTTTGCTTCTTGTTCTAGCAACTTCACATTTATGTACGCACGTACTAATGTTTCTTGTAAAGTTCTATCTAGGTCAGAAAATTTCTTTTCTTTACCACCTTGAGAAGCTAGCATTGGCTGGAATTGTTGCATAACTTGAGATTCTTTGACTTGTCCACCTTTGTAGGTAGCAACAACTTTATCATCATCAGCAAAAGCTATATTTACAAGCAAGCTAGCTGATAAAAGAATTATAGATGTAGTTTTCATTTTTTGACCATTATGTAATGTTAATTATGTAGCTATGTTTGTATAGCGATAATAACCTCACGTCAATATCTATTTACAATATTGTTTGATAAATTTATAAAATACCATATCTTATATTGTATTAATTTAAAATAACCTAGGATTTCAATGTTTTCGTTACTCAGAAAGGTGTTTGGTACTGCAAATGACAGAGCTATCAAAAAATTATTTTTCGAAATAGAAAAAATAAATTTGTTAGAGCCAGAAATGGAAAAGCTCTCTGATGCTGAATTGCAAGAGAAAACAATACAATTTCGGCAAAGGTTAAAAAATAACGAGACTCTAGATGATATAGCATACGAGGCATTTGCAGTTGTACGAGAAGCTGCAAAAAGAATATACGGTATGAGACATTTTAATGTCCAGTTGATAGGCGGTCTAATCCTACACCGTGGTATGATTACGGAGATGCGTACGGGAGAGGGGAAAACGCTTGTTGCTACATTACCAGCTTATCTCAATGCTTTAACCGGCGGGGGAGTCCATGTTGTAACTGTCAATGATTACTTAGCCCAGCGTGATGCAGAATGGATGGGAAAAATTTATAATTTCCTCGGTTTATCTGTTGGTTGTGTTATTGGTGGTATGAATGATAGTGAGAGACGTGATGCTTATAGAGCGGATATAACCCATGTGACTAATAATGAGCTGGGATTCGATTTTCTAAGAGATAATATGAAGTATAGTGAAGAATCGAAGGTACTAAGGCCATTTAAATTTGCTATCCTTGATGAGGTTGACTCTATTTTAATTGATGAAGCAAGAACACCATTGATCATTTCAGGGCCGGTAGATGATAACTCAGAATTATATACTAAAATAGATAAGATAATAAGGAAGCTGACCTCTGAAGATTATGAAAAAGATGAAAAACTACGTACAGTAAATCTAACAGAAAATGGTATTACTGAGGTGGAGTCAATACTTGTTGCTGATAACCTAATCATACAAAATTCAAGTCTTTACGATTTTGAAAATTTAAGTCTTGTACATTATGTAAATCAATCCCTTAAAGCTCATGTTTTATTTAATAGAGATGTTGATTATTTAGTACGTGACAACAAGGTAATGATTATCGATGAATTTACTGGTCGTGTTATGGAAGGTAGGCGTTATTCGGAAGGCTTACATCAAGCATTAGAAGCTAAAGAGAGGGTGCCAATTCAAAATGAAAACCAGACGCTTGCTTCTATTACCTTTCAGAATTATTTCAGGAATTACCCAAAATTATCTGGTATGACCGGCACAGCTATGACTGAGGCTGCAGAGCTAAAGGATATATATAATCTGGATGTTCTTGCGGTGCCAACACATAAACCAGTTACTAGGATTGATTATGATGATGAAATTTATGGCAGTAAACATGAAAAATATGCAGCTATTTTAAAACTAATACAAGATTGTTATGTACGTGGCCAACCTACTTTAGTTGGAACAGTTAGTATAGAAAAGTCAGAAGAGATTTCGGGGCTACTAACTAAACATAATGTTCCTCATAATGTGCTAAATGCAAAATTTCATGCGCAAGAAGCGTTTATCATAGCTCAAGCAGGACGTTTTAAGGCAGTAACCATTGCAACCAATATGGCTGGGCGAGGTACTGACATTATGCTTGGAGGTAATCCAGATATGCTTATAGAGCAACTTACTCTTAAGAATTTACCAGAAGAGCAATATAAACATGAAGTAGAAAAAATTAGAGCTCAAACACTAGAAGAAAAGCAAAAAGTGATCGAAGCTGGTGGATTATTTGTTATAGGTACAGAAAGGCATGAAAGTCGTAGAATTGATAATCAGCTCCGAGGAAGGTCAGGTAGACAAGGTGATCCCGGTAGCACACGATTCTTCTTGTCGTTAGAAGATGATCTAATGCGTATTTTTGCATCAGATAGAATTTCCGGAGTGCTGAGAACTTTAGGTTTAAAAGACGGCGAAGCTATTCACCATCCAATGATTAGCCGTTCATTAGAAAAGGCTCAGCAGAAAGTGGAAAGCCATAACTATGAAATTAGAAAAAATTTATTACGTTTTGACGATGTAATGAATGACCAGCGTAAAATAATATACGGGCAGCGGAGTGATATAATAGCTTCAAAAGATGTGCATGATTTCTTTATGAATATGTCCAGGGAGCTAGTAGAGAAAGTAGTAGCAATTTTTGTCCCTTCTGGTTCCTACAGAGAAGATTGGGATCTGGAAGGCCTAGCCACTGAGGCTCAGCGTATTTTTACTGTAAAGCTTGATCCTGAAATGATTGGGAAATCTGATGTGACAGAGGTAGAAATAGCATTGAACCTTGAACAAATGGTTGGCTATTTGTACACTGCAAAAAGGAGCGAATATACTAGTGAGCTTATGAATGATGCAATGAAATATATATTGCTTACAACTTTAGATCAGGTATGGAAAGATCACTTACACAATTTAGACCATTTAAGGCAAGG
This sequence comes from Pseudomonadota bacterium, assembly GCA_021804505.1. Classification (GTDB taxonomy): domain Bacteria; phylum Pseudomonadota; class Alphaproteobacteria; order Rickettsiales; family Rickettsiaceae; genus Tisiphia. The sequence goes on from JAJZHL010000024.1 coordinate 5,738, forward strand.
TATTTCGCTTAGGGCTTATGCACAAAAAGATCCATTGAATGAGTATAAGAGAGAAGCTTTTGATTTGTTTGAACAAATGCTAGGTCACTTAAAAGAGCTGTTTGTTCAAAGAGTATGTCATTTACATATAGATACTAACCATCTGCAAAAGGACTCTATGTCCCTAGAAAACAAGAAATTGCAGAATTCTATGCAAGAAGGCCGAGAAGACCCAGCCTTTAGCAGTTATAATGCTGGCGTTAGTATTGAAACACCATTAAAAACAGTTAAAACTCAAGTGAAACCTGAGGACAGGGTTAAATCTGACCCATCAACCTGGGGAAAAGTAGCTAGAAATGAGTTATGTCCATGTGGTTCAGGTAAAAAATATAAATATTGTCATGGTAGTAGCGAGTGAGAAAAATTGTTGACAAATATTCAGGGTGGAGTATTTTGTATAACTAAAGAAGCTGTAGTCATCAAGCTAACTACTGACTATGGTTATTATTGAACATGAGATTGTTATATTATGTCTAAAGCAAAAATTGCATCAAAGAATAACCCTACCTCGAGAGAGCAGGCAAAAGAGTATTTTCATAACGGACAGAAAATTAAGCCAGTTAAGCTTATCTCTGATAAATATTCGTTTTTAGCTGCTGAGTATGATGCAACAGGTGATTTAGTCTGTGGTACGGATGGTAAGGCTCTGCCTTGGGACAGAGTAAAGAATTTAAGTTAATTTTTGTTCAGAAATACATTTAATAAAGTCCTGTTAAATTAAGGAAAAAATGGCTTGCATACGTTGATATGATGTGTGAGTCCAGAATTTCTGGGTATTACAGGTTTAATGCTTTATATCGGGGATGTAGCTCAGGGGTAGAGCATCTGCTTTGCACGCAGAGGGTCGGGGGTTCGATTCCCTTCGTCTCCACCATTATTATACCAATTCAATTCTAAAGAAATAATAGACCTTTTCCCAAACTCTACTTCCGCTGGTGCTTTGTACGTCGATTCGATACTCGAATCGTGCGCGTCATATAAGCACGCTGCCGATTGTGGTTTCGAGTCTCCTTCAAATCTCCTAGCATAAGCGAATTTAGAAAGAGGGTGAATGAAGAGAGGCGAGCGAAATGTAGCTAACTAACCTAGCGCGACGAATCGGAAATTTTTATAATTAATCGTTCAGAAAGGGATTTGGTATAACAAGCTTCCTTATTTTAAGTGATAAGGTATTAAACTTACCGATCAGCTGATCAATTTTTTGTATTCTGTCAGTGGTCTCAGTATCGTTAAGTAGGATTTCATTACTCCCATTCTTAGGAAGATAATGTCTCAAATATTCAATATCATCGTTAGTATAGTATCTACGATTACGTATTTTACGTATAGTGAGTCTTGGGAGAGTACTTTCCAGGTATCTTAATTGATATATTTTGATATTTAAAAGCTTGGTTACTTCAGCAACGGAGCTATATTTTTTGGCAGAAGCTGCCTTGGGAAATAGTGTAAGTTGCCACTTGTCTAAGTTACTACCTTGCTTAGCAGTTTCATCCAGCTCTTCATCCATCTTGAATTGATGTTTTAATTTTTTTTGCTGGAGTAAATTGCATTACCTTTTTGGATGGGATAATTATTTTTTCTTTTGTATGAAAATTTATACCAGGTCTTGGTTTTTTCGTATTAACATAAAAACTTCCAAACCCTTTGATAGATAATTTATGAGACTCTGCTACTTGCGTTATATTAGCAAATATTTGGTTCACTATCTCTGCGCATATAGCACTTGATAATCCTAATTTTGCTTTTAGCATTTGGACAATTTTTTCTTTATTGACTGTTAGTGGTTGATCACGAATTACCATTTTATAAGCACAGATCCCCAGGTTAATCCTGCACCAATAGCGGCAAAAAGCAGGATATCTCCTGTCTTAATATTTACTATATTCTTCAGATGTGCAAGAGCAAGGGGAATAGAAGCAGCGGAACAATTTGCATGCTTATCTACAGTTGCTATTACTTTATTGCGATCAAGTTTCAGTCTTTGTGCTACTGCATCAATAATTCTAATATTTGCTTGATGAGGTATAAAGTAATCAACATTATCTACAGTCATGTCATTATTTTGTAGTATTGCTACCGAGGTTTCACTCATTTTTTCTACAGCGTGCCTGAATACTTCTTGTCCTAGCATCCTGATTTTCCCAGTTTGTCCATTCATACTGATGCCACCATCAGTATAAAGGATATCATAGTAATTACCATCGGAGTAAATTTTACTGTCTATTATACCAGAATCATCTTGTGAGTATTGCAAAATCACAGCACCTGCCCCATCTCCAAATAGTATACAGGTAGCTCTGTCTTGCCAGTCAAGCGGGGAGGACATTTTTTCTGTGCCAATAAGTAAAACGGTTTTGTATGCTCCACTTTTAACCAAGGAGTCCACAACGTGTAGCCCGTATATAAAACCTGAGCAAACAGCTTGTAAGTCAAACGCAGGTATATTTCGGAGGCCTAGGTAATTTTGGACTCTGGACGCAGTAGAGGGAAAGCTATTATCGGAGGTAGTAGTACAGACAACTATTAAGTCTATAGATTCTGCTTTGATCCCAGCATCTTCTATAGCCTTTATGCTCGCCTTAAAAGCCAAATGTGAGGCATATTCATCGCTACTTGCAACATGTCTTTGGGTTATACCAGTTCTAGAACGGATCCACTCATCATTTGTATCAACAGATAGAGACAACTCTGAGTTGGTTACGATACGCTGAGGTAAGTAAGCACCGCACCCTAGAATTTTACATGCCATTGTAATTTATGCTACTTCTTCTTCGTCTTTTTCTTGCTTTTTAACAAGAACTTGCCTACCTTTATATGTCCCGTCGATTAAAGACATATGATGGGGTAGTTTATATTCCCCTGTTTCAGAATCAACTATTACATTGATTTTCCCAAGAGCAAGGTGAGAACGTCTCATATTGCGTTTTGATTTGGACGTTTTCTTCTTTGGAACTGCCATTATTTCGCCTCTTATTAAGTAAATTTATTTTGTACGCAATATATGAAATAATTTTCACATAGATTCACGTAAAAAAGTATTTGTCAAATTCAGTAGTCAGTATATTATACTTTCATTACAAAATCTAGGTATTTCAGATAGAAACTCTATGAAATTTTTTTTAGCTCAAACATTCCTTACTTTTTCTATATTATTCTTGTTATCTAGCTGTCAAACGATTGAATCGAGAGGACAGTTTGTTGATGATAATATGCTATCAACCTTAGAAACCAAAAAGCTGGATAAGGCAGAGGTAGAGGAACTCATAGGTACTCCAACGATTGTGCCGGATTATACCCCAAATACTTGGTATTATGTACAACGTTCTCTTAGCAAGAGAGCATGGTTCGAGCCAAAAGTAATAGAGCAGAGAATAGTGAAGGTTACTTTCAATAAAAATAATATAGTAGAGGAAGTAGTGCTACTAAATGATTCACATAATGAGGAAATAAATATCATTAGTGAATATACAAAAACATATGGTACGGAATTAAATGGACTCCAAAAATTTGTTAAAAATATAGGAAGGTTTAACCCTAGTACAGATGGAAAGAAAAAGTCAAAGCACAGTATAACATCACATAATTAATAGAATAAGATTATTTAGTCTTGCAATATTTATTAGATATTGTATAAATTGAGCGCTGTTGCTTCCTTTTGTGATAAAAAGGAACAATGCGCATATGGCCCCTTCGTCTAGTGGTTAGGACGTTACCCTTTCACGGTGAAAACACGGGTTCGAGTCCCGTAGGGGTCACCATATCGTTAATCAGAGGCCACCATAACTTCAATAAATTAGGAATATAATGTCACAAAAACTTGGTTTTTGGTCAGTTTTTGGTTTAGTCACTGGTAGCCAAATCGGTACAGGAGTGTTAATGTTGCCAGCAACTTTAGCACCTTTTGGTGTCTATAGTTTAGTTGGGTGGATTATTTCCTCTTGTGGTGCCATAGTATTGGCCCTTTTATTCGCTATACTTTGTTCAAAATTTCCCCGTACTGGCGGCCCGCATGTATATGTAAAAAAAGCCTTTGGTAATTCAGCTGCGTTTTTTACTGGTTGGACTTACTGGGTGATTTCTTGGATTAGTACTTCAACAGTTGTAATCTCTGCTATAGGTTACCTCTCACCTGTAATTGGTGTGCAAGATAGCTCGGTATATCTATTCTTAGAAATACTATTACTATCTATCATTATGATATTAAATCTTAAAGGCATTGGAGTGGCTAGTAGATTAGAATTTATATT
>JAJZHL010000025.1 GCA_021804505.1 Pseudomonadota bacterium
CATAGATCTTTTGATAAAAATTACTGTTTTCGCTTTTTCTACATCTAATATAGGCATGCCATAAATAGGACTATCTGGGTTATTCTTCGCAGCAGGATTCGTTACATCATTCGCTCCAATCACTAATACCACATCAGTATTGATAAACTCTCTATTAATATCTTCTAATTCAAACACCTTAGAATAATCAATATTTGCTTCAGCAAGCAAAACGTTCATATGGCCAGGCATTCTACCAGCCACAGGATGTATCGCGAATTTGACATCAATATCTAAAGCTTCTAGCTTATCTACCATCTCTTTAACAACGTGCTGGGACTGAGCTACAGCCATGCCATATCCCGGTACTATGATCACAGAGCTTGCATTTTGCAATAAATAAGCGGCATCTTCTGGATTAGTAACTTTTTCAATCTGTTCTTTATCAAGGTTACCCGTAAGATTATGCTGTTGTTTTAAAAATGCTCCAAATATAACTTTTATTAAGGAGCGATTCATAGCCTTGCACATTACATAGCTAAGAATGGCCCCACTCGTACCAACAAGTGCCCCAGTAATCACTAATAAGCCATTATTTAGGGTAAAGCCGATACCAACAGCTGCAAAACCAGAATAAGAATTTAACATTGACACTACAACTGGCATATCTGCGCCACCAACTGGTATTATTAGCAATATTCCTAATAATAAGGATAAAAGCACAACAATATTAAAGAGTACTATATCTTCTGTTTTAATAAAAAATACCACCAGAGATACTAAAGCCAAACCTATAGCTAAACAAATATATTGCTGCCCCGGAAATTTTATTACATTACTTTTCATAATGCCTTGAAGCTTAGCAAAGGCTATAACTGATCCACTAAAGGTAATGGCACCCACAGATACACCTATAGAAATCTCGATTAAGGAGCTTATTGGCAAAGCCCCAGACACACCTATGGCAAAATTCTCTGGTAATATTATGGCAGCATATGCTACCAAGGTAGCGCTTAGACCTACAAAAGAGTGAAAACCAGCCACTAATTGGGGTACAGCAGTCATAGAAATTGTCCTGGCTATATAGCCTCCAACCAGTCCACCGCATAAAATAGTTGCCACTAATGGTACAATATTCCCAAAATTTGGTAAAAAGAAGGTCACCACCAAAGCAAGTGACATCCCCAAAACACCGAGCAAGCTTCCTATTCTGGCCTGCCTTGGAGATGAAAGGAACTTTAAGGACAAAATAAAGCAAATAGCTGAAATTAAGTAGAATAATTGTACAGTCTGCAATGGCATGATTTTTTCTTAAAAATTAAGGTGATAAAAAATCGTCATCACTAGCCACTAAGGTAGTTCCATTTTTTTGGATGGCCTGAGCAAAGCTCGCCATGACGTTTACTTAACTGTATTAGAATTTAAATCCTATACCTATTGATACTACTAATGGATTAATTCTAGTATCAGATGAAACACTCTGACCATTCACTATATCTGTTGAATAAGTCACTTTATTAGTAAGGAAATACTGCTTTACATCTAATGTAATTAAAGTGTCATCTTTGGCATAAAAATCAATACCGGCTTGTATAACAGGGCCACAAGCATTCTTTGCTTTAAACTTAGCACTAGTCATCATATACGCACCATGATAGCCACCGCCTATATACGGTCTTATCGCACCAAAGGGCGCTATATGATATTGGCCTGTTGCTGTTAGGGGCACCATATACAGGTCTTTCTTTTTACCTATATTAGCAGGATTTCCTCCGTAATTATTAGCTATATTGGATATATTAGAGTTTTTTACACGTAACAAATCCACACCCACAGACAATTCAAGTGCAATATAGCTATTAAAAAACACCGACGTAGATGCATCAAGACCAAAGCCGTTCTCTACCAGATGACCAATTTTCGTTGGATTGGTAACAGTCTTAGGAGTAGCAGGTAACTTACTTTGCTTACCGTCAGTAGAGATTCCTCTCGCCCTAACTTTAAATACCAGGCTTCCTTCGTTCTCATAATACCCAGCCTCATCACTCTTGGAGTTAGTAGGGACCTCAGCATAGAGATCGTTTGCCATACTAGTAAGGCTTATGCTACTTATAAATAAAAATATTCCGATTTTTTTTGCCATTCTCATGATAAACATAGCCTGCTGTTAAATATTATTTCATGATTATATATACTCTTTATTATTATAATAATCAAATGATAATATTACGCTTCTTTACTGTACTGCTATAGTGATAATTATAGCACTTTATATGTATGTCTCGCCTAATTACTATAGGAATTCTTGATTAGTCATATATATTCTGTAGTTTTAGTACCATAAGGAGAGTACTCACAGATTATTTGACCTCTAAGTTGCCAGTTTACATTTTATACAAACACACTATAATGGGGGATCTTTAGAGTTGCACTTGTCAATTTAATAACTATAACAACCAACTTAGCATTCATAATCTTTTGAATTAGTTTGTTTGGAGAAAATAGGAAACAAATAGTAAATGAACAATAAATTAAGCTCTTATTTTATTGGCGTTGGTTGGTTTATGCTAAGCATAACCAGCAGTGCAGTCAATGACATTACTGCAAAATACCTTGGTCTTAGACTCCATCCTTTCGAAGTTGCCTTTTTTCGTTTTTTCTTTAGCGCATTTATTCTGGTACCCTTTATTCTATATTATGGCATAGGAACGCTAAAAACTACTCGTCCTTTTGTGCATGTAGCAAGGGGTGTTTTACTGTTTTTGGGTATGACATCTTGGACTTATGGTTTAAGTATAGCACCAGTAACTACTGCAACTGTTATGAGCCTGGCAATTCCTCTCTTTACCTTAATTTTAGCAATATTTTTCTTAAATGAAAATATTATATGGCAAAGATGGGGGGCAACTTTATTCGGCTTGGTAGGGATGACTATTACTCTAAACCCACAATCTAGTAGTTTTAATCCTCAAGTATTAATTTTCGTATTCGCTTCTCTTTCTTTTGCTATGTTAGACGTTATTAATAAAAAATATGTAATCAAGGAATCTATGATTAGTATGCTGTTTTATTCAGCAATAGTCACCTCTTTGATTTCAGTTCCTCCTTCTATCGCCTACTGGCAAGTACCGTCATACTCAGAACTAGCTTTGTTGTTAACTTTAGGAGGTGGTGGAAATCTGATTTTGTTTTTCCTACTTAAGTCTTTTGCGCTAGTTGATGCTACAGCTGTCGCTCCGTATAGATATTTAGAATTACCTATTGCAGCAGTAACTGCATACTTGGTTTTTAACGAAATTCCAGAAAACAGCACTCTATTTGGTGCTTTGATTATAATACCTGCAACGCTGTTTATCATATATTCTGAAAAGCAAAATATGATGAAAAATGAGTAAAAGTAGGTTGGTCTTTGCAAGTGGTGTTGCTAATACCTTTGAATGGTACGACTATGCACTATTTGCTCATTTTGCACCGATAATAGGGACAAAATTTTTCCCAGATGCAAGCCCTAGCACATCTTTATTACATGCATTTTTGGCTTTTGCCATCGGATATTTAATGCGCCCAATTGGCGGCATATTCTTTGGAATACTCGGAGACAAATTTGGTAGAAGAACAGCCTTAAGCGCTGCGATATTTTGTATGTCTCTTCCAACTGCACTAATAGGCATTCTACCAACCTATGAGAATATCGGTATTACCGCAACAATATTAATGATAATAGTACGTATGGTACAAGGATTATCGATGGGCGGAGCACTCACAGGTTCCATTTCATTTGTAATTGAGCATACGAAACCTGCTAACCGGGGCTTCAGCGGCAGCATATCAATGTCCAGCATATGTATAGGGATATTGTTTGGGTCTGGCGTATCACAACTAATACAATATTTTTTAACTGCAGAACAATTTAATTCCTGGGGATGGAGAGTCCCATTTTTATTAGGAATCTTTATTTTATTTGCAGGCAATTATATCAGAAAATACACTAGTGAAACTCCTAGTTTTCAAGGCATAAAAGAGGAGGGGAAAATTTTAAAATCTCCTCTTAAAAAAGTTATCTCTACCTACTGGTTTGATATGTTAATATCAATTTTTATCAATTCGACAGGGTCAGTAATATTTTATCTACAAGCTATTTACCTAATGTCTTTCCTTAGAGTGAGCAGGAATTTCACTGAAATCGATATTAGTAGTTTAGCTAATTACTGTTATCTAATAATGGCAATCATTACCTTAGGGGCAGGTTATTTATCGGATAAAATAGGCCGAAAACAAATTTTTATTATTAACTTATTGCTAATTATAGGCCTGACCCCCTTCTTAATGGAAATATTTGAGGCAAAAAGTTTTTATTTTGTGATTATTGCTCAAATTGTTTTATCGATTTTAGCTGCATCATATATTGGGCCTGAGCCAGCGCTACAGGCAGAATTTTATCCAGTAAATGTACGGAACACCGCATTATCATTATCTTACAACACAGCTACAAGCATATTTGGAGGCACTACGCCCCTTGTCCTAGAGTATCTTGTACAAAAAACGGGTACTATTACTTCAGCTACTTATTACGTAGTCGCTTGCGCAATTTTAAGCTTAATCGCTTTATACTTCTATAAGGATCGCTCAAAATTTTCCTAGCATTTAAAATAAAATTATCTATAAATTATTAAGCATATATTTTTATAATTTAACACAAGAAAGGTCACAAATCGCATGACAGAAGTAATAGCCAAAGACCAATTGAAGCAATATATAGATCAAATTGAAAAACTCGAAGAAGAGAAAGCGGATCTTTCTGAAGCTATAAAAGACATTTTTGATGCAGCGGCCTCTAGCGGTTTTGACAAAAAGGCTATGAAAGCAATACTGCGATTAAAAAAATTAGATAAAAGCAAGCTTGAAGAGCAAGATGCCCTACTTGAATTATACAGACAGGCTCTAGGTATATAATATGCAACTATACCCTTTAAGATTGTTACCAGACCACATTAATTTTGACTTTATGCGCTTTAAAAGAGTGAGCTACTCTCTATCCATTATCTTATCAATATTGAGTATAATTTGGATTGGAATTTTTAAGTTTAATTTTGGAATTGATTTTGCTGGGGGTATAGTTATCGAAGTGAGAATAGATCAGGTACCAGATTTACCTAAAATTCGTGAAGCCTTAGGCGCCTTAAAGCTTGGAGAGGTGACAATACAGAACTTTGGCAGTCAATATGACTTATCTATCAGAGTGGGTAGTCACAGTGAAGATCGGCTAATACAAAATATCGAATTAATTAAATCAACTCTAAAAAATTCTTTCCCATACGTTTTTGAATATCGGAAAGTTGATTTTGTAGGACCTCAGATAGGTAGCCAACTAATAAAATCGGGGTTATTAGCGTTAGTTTTATCTTTCATAGCCATCATGATCTATACTTGGATAAGATTCGAATGGTATTTTGGTCTTGGTATATTAATAGCTCTGATACATGATGCCATATTAAGCCTTGGGTTCATGAGCATAATGAAGCTAGACTTTAACCTCAGCTCTATAGCCGCTATCCTTACTATAATAGGATATTCAGTGAATGATTCTGTGGTAATTTATGATAGGATCAGGGAAAATCTACGCAAATTGCCTAAAAAATCGATCTCTCAAATTATTAATCTTAGCATTAATGAGACTTTATCAAGAACTACTTTAACCGTCACTACTACTTTACTGGCCAACTTGGCCTTAGTAATATATGGCGGAGAAGCAATTTATAGCTTTAGCGTATTGGTATTCTTCGGTATTATTGCGGGCACTTACTCCTCTATTTTTATCTCCGCCCCAATACTTACACTATTCTGGGTAAAAAAAGCTAGTTAAATATTTACCTTAAGCCTCTATTATGAGTTATCAAGCCTCAGTCAATACCAGAGGAAAAAACTACTTTGAGAAAAGTAGGAAATTTGGATGATAAAAAATAGGATAAATGCTTAGTGGGGAGTTAATTATCATGTAAAATAGACAGGCAAGAATAGGGTTTGAAGTGGTTTATTCCCTCATTTTTCCTTTAATATATAGATCATAGGCCACTTGATAAAAGCTAATCGCTTCATCTACAATACTGGCTGGAATATCATAATCCCTTATTCTCTCATTGCCCTCTAATTTATAGCCTTGCGGCAAAGAATTAGGGCTAAGAATAACTAGGTAATTATTTTTCATATACCCCAACAACTGATAAGTACTGATAAAAGCTCTATTCGGAGGAGTTTTCAATACATCTTGACCGAAGAATTTACTATTATATGAAAAATTCAGTAACCCAAATACTGTAGGAGCAATATCAATTTGGCTTGCTAAACTATCAATAATGCGCGGCTTCAATAGTTTTGGCGCATATATTAATAACGGTATATGATATTTTTGGATTGGCAGATCAGTTTTCCCTGCACTGGATGCACAATGATCTGCAGTAATAACTATTATAGTATTGTCAAACCATGGATGGGTTTTGGCTAATTCCAAAAAATGTCCTATAGCATAATCTGTATACTTAACAGCCGCATTGCGACCACCCCCAGATGGTAAATCTATTCTCCCTTCTGGGAAAGTATATGGCCTATGATTAGAGGTAGTCATAATTAAAGAGAAGAAGGGCTTACCTGTTTTATAGCTCTGTTCCGCTAATTCCAATGATTTAACTAATATATCTTCATCAGCTACTCCCCAAATATTAGCAAAGCTTATCTCATGCGACCTCAAGTTATTGCGATCAAGTATATTATAGGAATTACCAGAAAAGTAGTTTTGTAAATTATCAAAATAGCTATAACCTCCAAAAATAAAATTTATATCGTATCCTTTACTTTTAAATACTGTCCCGATATTAAACAGAGAATGGTTATCCGGCCTACGAATAATTGAGGAGCCAGGCGTAGGCGGCACCGATAAGGTGACAGCCTCAAGCCCTCGCACTGTCCTTGTACCTACTGCATATATATTAGTGAAGAAAATACTTTCGTCTGCCAATTTATCTAAGTTTGGCGTAATATTTTGCTTATTGCCAAATTTACCCATAAATTCGCTACTTAAACTCTCTACTACTATAAAAATTACGTTATATTTCTGGCTTTTATCAGAATTAGCTTCTATGGCTCTAGCGATAGTGGTACCATCTAAAAACTGCTGCTTATCTGCTGATAAGTTATTACGCACTATAGCTAAGGCATCTTGGGAATTTATTACTGGATAAAATTCATTGTAATTCAGGCTATTATTTAGGAAAGCGGAGAAAAATTCGTAAGGACCATTTTTGGCTAATTCTCTTGCATATCTATTACTGCTATAACTTAGCTTATTAGGTTCATAAAAATTGAACGCTACCATAGCAAAGAACAATAATATAACTGCATAGCCAATATGATACTTACATTGTATATTACTTACCTGCTTGCGTAGATATTTCCGTGATAGCACACCAATAGATAAAGAGATAATTCCAATAGCAAGTAATATAGGGACATAAGGTAATGACTCTGTAACTGTCCCTATTATCTCATTGGTATAAATTAAATAATCTACTGCAATAAAATTAAACCTGGTCCCGAACTCATCCCAGAAAGTAATTTCTGCAACTGATATAAAGGCTAGCAGGCCTATGGATAAAACATATAAAGCGAAGCAGAAGATGAAATACGCACGCTGATAGCGCCTTAATAATTTATAGGATAATACTGTAAGCAGCCAAATTATTGGCAAAAAATAACAAAGAGATATAAAGTCGTTACAAATACCAATAATAAAAATTGAGATTAAATCGAATGTTACTATCTCGTGCTGATATATAGCATACCCACTAAGCACTGCTCTAGTAAACAACTGAAATAATAAATATAGTCTCACTACGGTAGAGCTAAATAATACTCCTACCATATCTGTGGCTAACTTCGGTAATAGAACTATGTTCATAATCCTCTATATAGTAAAGTCACGTCGCCATAGCTAAAAAATCTCATTTTATTCTCTATAGCGTATTGATAAATCTCTCTTATCCTTTGATAACCAGCAAATGCACAAACCAGCATAAACAACGTAGATTTAGGTAGGTGGAAGTTTGTAATTAACATATCAACTATTTGGAACTTAAAGCCGGGTCTAATAAAGATACTAGTTTCAAAACCACCAGCTTCTATTCTTCCGCCTACACCTGCACTTTCTAAAGCACGCAAAGAAGTGGTACCTACTGCTATTACTCGCCTGCCTGCCTTTTTCGCATTATTCACCATATTAGCGGTATCATTATCTATATAGTAATATTCTGAATGCATTATATGTTGATCAATATCTTCACTCTTAACCGGCAAGAACGTTCCAGCTCCAACATGCAAAGTAACAAAAGCTATTTCTACGCCTTTGGCTTTTATTTTCTCTATCAGCTCACTTGTAAAGTGTAACCCTGCGGTGGGAGCAGCAACACTACCGTGCTCCTTACTATAAACAGTTTGGTATCTCTCATCATTATCAGTTAAATTCCCCTCTGCCTTAATATAAGGCGGCAGCGGAATCTCTCCGTATTCTTCTAGAAAATCGAAAATGGTCATATTATTTAGCTTAAATTCGACTTCCACTTGCCCCATACCAAGTTTCTTTTTTATTACAACCGAATGATCATCGAAATCAAATTTATCATTTTCATGAAGCTTTTTTGATGGCCTAGCAAACCCATGCCAATAATTATTAGCTATTTGCTTGTTTAAGTATAAAGCGATTCTTCTACTACCTGTATCTAGCGATAGTTTAGCTTTAATAACCTTACTATCATTAAATACCAGCAAATCAGAAGTTTCTATATAGTCTATTATACTATAAAACTTACTCTGCACTAAGCCCTCTTCCGGCTGTGCTACTAATAAAGTTGAATTATCTCGTTTCTGTACAGGAGCATGAGCAATCAGTTCAGTAGGCAAAGTGAAATCAAAGTCTGATAATAACTTCATTTTATTTTCCTACATTATTCATTCTTACGCGCTATATTATGTTATTCCTACGAAAGCAGGAATCTAGGCTTTTGTGTCAGGATTGCTTTGTCGGCCACGCCTTCTTGTAAGATCATACTCGTCATCACGAGCCTTCGCAAGAAGGCTAAGATCCAGTTTAGTTCTGGATTGCTTCAGAGGCAGCGCCTCTTCGCAATGACAGGACTTTCACTCTACTCTTCAGTATTCGCTTCTTCCTCTTCAGACGCTTCAGCTATCAAGGAAGCTGATACTACTTTTTCTCCGACATCGGTTTTAAATAAAATCACCCCGCTAGTATTACGGCCCGTAATACGAACTGATTCTAGTTTACACCTAATTAACTTCCCGTTATTAGTAATCAACATCAATTCATCACTCATCGCAACCGGCATTACACCAACCACTGAACCGGTTTTAGGGGAAACATCCATATTAACAACACCACTACCACCGCGATTAGTAATCCTATACTCATAAGCTGAGCTTCTTTTTCCAAAACCATTTTCAGCTATGGTCATAATCAATTCTTCTTTAGAAGCCATTTCGATAATTTGTTCTTTACCAAGAACTGAGTTAATCTAAAAGGTAATTTATATTTAAGATTATTGGTAGGTATTTTTTTTTTTTAATAAATAATGCTTTTATACTTCTTGTTAGACCCTTTAGTTTTCTGTTTTTTTATTTTATACCTCCTATTTTCTTCTTTTGACGGGTTTAGTAAAAAAA
>JAJZHL010000026.1 GCA_021804505.1 Pseudomonadota bacterium
GATCTAATATTTCGCACCCTCCACCTAAAGCAAAACCGGCCGCACAACTTACAATATTAACCCTTGAATATTTAAGCCTCATCATAGTTTGCTGCCCAAGCTTAAGGAACTCTTCTAATTTGGTAAAATCTTTATTTTGTATATAATTACCCATTAGTTTTAAGTCAGCCCCTGCGGAGAAATAGTTATTTAATGAAGCTATGTATAAATGTTGTTCTCTTTCTTCTGCAAGATCTATGGCTTTAAGCAAAAGATTAAAGACATTTTCATCCAAGCAATTGGCTTTTGTGCTAATAGTGAAGACGAGCCTATCTTGGTATAGCGTAAGTCTCGCAGAATTATTTTCTAGGAGTATCTTTGAAGTCTCCAGCATCAAGCCATTAGGGTGAAACTTGCTTAAATCTAGCTTTTTATAGGACTCTTTATCAATATATTCTGGTAAGGGAATATTTGCTGCAGCAGCTTGCTCTTTTAACCATTCAAAACCACCATGTATGTTACGCAGTAATAATTCAAATGGTCCAACCTTCCAACTATAGCCAAGAATCATTGCCATATCTATGTCATATGCGTTATCTGCAGCAGAAGGAATTAAGTTTCCTATATATAAATAAAACTGTACTGTAATTTCCTGAAAAAATTTACCATAAACGGAACCACTAGATAGTAATTCATTAATAGAATTAAATTCCTCAGATACTGATTCAATAGGGCTATATGATAAATCTGTTAAATTGATCACTTCTTTAAGCTTTTTCCCGTTTATTACAGACATACGATAAAACCCGCCAAGGCCCTTACGACCAATTAGGTGATTTTGCATCATCTTGTCAAGAATAGGAGAAGGTAGGTAAACCTTCTGGTAATCATCATTAGCTGGCAAATTTTCTACTAAAGAATTGGAAATCAATTTCATTACATCATGACCTATTAGGTCATACAAGCCAAAAATCCCCGTACTTGGAAATAGAAACATTTTGGTAAAAATATTATCTATAATCACTGGATTTAAGTTTGCTTTTATTGCTTTCCTTACAACCAGTTCTAATAAGTAACAACCAACTCTATTAGCAATAAACCCAGGGGTATCATGACATTTCACTATAGTTTTACCCAAATCCTTTACCAGGAAGTCCGATATTCTTCCTATAACTTCGGGGCTAATAATATCATCTATGACAAGTTCTAGTAGCTCCATATATCTTGGGGGATTGAAAAAATGGCTAATAACAAACCTAGATTTCACAGTATGTGGCAGCTTTTCTTTGAGTTTTTCTAAAGGTAATGTTGAAGTATTAGAGGCCACAATGGCATCTTTCTTCAAATAAGGCATTATCTTTTCATAAAGTTGGTGTTTGATATCAAGCCTTTCAATGACAGCTTCAATGATTAAATCGCATTCTGTGATCAATTTTAGGTCGTCTTCTAGATTGCCGATAGTTATATATGAAAGCTTGCTAGGGTGCGATAAAACAGCAGGATGCCTACTTGGCATAGTATCCAGCGCTTTTTGTGTAATAGCATTACGGTTGCTTGGGTCACTACTTGCTATATCTAGCAACAGTACCTGATGTGAAGAATTAGCTATCAGGGCTGCAATCCCAGACCCCATCACCCCGGCACCAATTACACAAACTTTTTTTATTTTATTTTTCATCCCTTAAACTTACCTGTGTTTACTATCGCCTTTGAGTGGTACCCCCATTATAGCACTTCCTTTTGGTGCTCTTTTAACAATCAAATCCTCCGAGCCTTTCATCGTTGATTTAGCAAGAGACACCAATTTACTTTCTTCATTTTTGTTCTCAAAAAAACTAGCTAAACTAGTAATTCCAAGTTTTTTAAAAAACTCAGCTAATGGTTTCCATCCGGTATCTTTGAGAGTAACATCTTGTTTCGGAAGTATCTCATCTATTTTATCAAGACTTGTATCTTGTACCACTTCAATAACATCGTCCAACTTAGCATTTCTATCCTGAAGCTGCTGAGCCATTTTCACAAAGCTGCTTTCTTTTGCTACTCCTTTCATAGCTTGATCTAACTGTAGAGAATTGGGATGAAGATTATTATTTTCAAGTAAATAATGATCTCTCGCCTTAGTCAACTCCTTGTCTATCTCACTTATATAACCATCAAGATTATCTCTCAAGGTTGAGATTAACGTATTAACCCTTTGCTGGTCAAGACCTGGTGCATAATGACCTAGCCCATCAAGTAAGTTGCCCAGGTCTTCTTTTATATCTGCCTTTAGTTCTTTATTATTACGTTCTCCTGTATGTTCGTTGTTCTTGTTTTTTACATATATGCCTACCGATTCTTTCAAAAATGCTGCCACCAGCTCTTCTTCGCTTTTTATACTATCAGCCTCTTTAATATTTTTTCTCATAGCCTACCTCATAATTTTAGTTGTTACGTTATACTATTTGGAGAAGTTATTCCTACCAGCACTTTTTGCTGACAGAGGGTCTACAGCAGCACCTTTCTTTTCGTCTGACGATAATGTTTTAACACCAAAAATCTTAAGAGCTTCAGCCATTGGTTTAGCCTGAATTGCCAATTTACTTTCTTCGTTCTTTTTCTCAAAAAAATCAGCTAATTTAGGTATTCCTAGTTCTTTGAAAAAATCGGCTAATTGTTTCCACCCTGTGTCTTTTATAATAGCGTCCTGCTCTTTAAGCTGCTGAGCCATTTTGCCAAATCTGCTCTTATGTCCTACTATGGCCATTGCTTCATTTAGTTCGGTATCAGGATGTTGTACCAAATATGCGTCTCTATCTTTAATTAATTCTTTATCCACTGCCTCCATATAACTGTCCAGATTATCTCTTATGGTGGAAAGTAAATTATTCACTCGTTCCTGATCAAGCTTTTCTGTGTAATCAGGTAATCCAGCGAGCAACTCCATAAATTGTTCTTTTACATCGTCTCTTACCTCTTTACTACTAGCTTCCAGTTGGTGATCCCAACTCTTTCTCATAACATATAAACCTACTGACTCACTAATGAACTTTGATACCAACTCTTGTTCACTATTTATAAGATCCTTATCTCTGATACCTTCTCTTCTTGTCATACCCCACCCCTTAATTTATTATTATACTAATGCTTGCTTTGACTATATCATGAATTTCTTCTACACTAAGACCAGCAGCATCAATTTTTACTATTCGATCAGAAAATCTTTCTGATAACCTTAAAAAGCCTTGATAAACTTTATTATGAAACTCCATATCCATACTCTCAAACTTATTGTTATCTCCTCTAGCTAGCGCTCGCTCTAGCGCAATCTCTGGTTTGATATCAATAACAAAAGTAATATCAGGCATAATAGATGATATTAGAGATTGATGTAGGCTGTATACTAAATCTATCCCTACATGCTCATTTTGCCCTTGATAACAAGCAGTCGAATCGACAAATCTGTCACAAATTACCCAAATACCATCATTTAGTTTAGGGATAATTCTTTTATGCACATGCTCTGACCGAGCCGCCATAACTTGCAATAATTCAGACACAGGGAGCAGATCTTCGTGTATCAAAATATTACGCATTTTTTCAGCCGCTTCAGTGCCGCCGACTTCACGCGTTAAATCTGCCTGGATATTTCTTGATAATAAGTACTTATGTAATAGAGCACTTTGAGTAGACTTTCCACAACCTTCTATCCCTTCAAAGGTTATGAATTTGCCTTTTTTACCTTTGGACATATGACTGGCTATTCATTTCATGTAATCTTGAAATAGTTCTTTTAAACTCATCGTTACGAAGGCCGTTTTGATATATTTTCATCGGTTCTTCTTTTAAGGTCATAAACAATATAACTTTATAAAAGTAAGCATTGTCAATAAAGTTGATAAATCTTACCGCAATATCAGAATTAGCAGGGTCTATTATATCAACATTTTCTACCATTATTACAGTAAATTTTTGACACAAATTAACATAATCAGCATACCCTAGCTCTCTAACAAATAGTTCATTAAAGTCTGTTACTAATGTGCTATTACTTGCCATTTTAAAAGGAATTTTTCGCCCAAATACCTCTATTTCTATTGGCAATAATTTATTATCACTACTTAATTCTGTAACTATCTTCTGTATTTCAGGCTTTGTTTCTTCATTAATCGGATAAATTATTCGCCTAGAGAGCTGCAAAACTTTATCTAGCCTATAATCGTGTTGGTTATCGAGGTAAATTACTTCAAACTTATCATAGATCTCTTTAATTACTGGTAAAAAAGAGCTACGTTGCAACCCATCTTTGTATAAATCTTCTGGTTTTGTATTACTAGTAATAAAGATAAAGATGTTACACTTGATCAACTCAAGCAATAGCGGTCCTACTATCATTGCATCCGTTATGTCCTTGATTTCAAACTCGTCTATACATATTACTTTTACTTTTTTAGCATAATTTGCAGCAATTTTCTTAATACTCTGATTTGTAGATTCTGTAGTAGAACGAAGCGAATGTATATCCTGGTGTACTGATTGCATTAAATTTTGATAATGCAGCATCAGCTTTTTAGGGCCAAGCATTTGAAAGAAATGTTGCATTAATATTGTTTTACCGGTACCTACACTACCGTACAGATATATGCCGCTATTTTGAGCAGTGCGGTCAGCAAAAAAGTTAAATAATGAATTGCTTTTACCGATTTCTTTAGCAAATAGCTTAATTCTATCTAACACTAATAATTGCTTTTTATCTAGCAAAGTTTCGGGTATAGGCAGGCTTTGTATTAACATTATTATAAAAAGTTCTGGTTGTAATCTCACTTTTCTCTGGATAAGTATAGTTGTAAGCACTTAGGTGTAAACAATATTTTCTTATACAAAAAATAAAAATTTTTCTTTCCATCTCTTGAACTGGAATAAATCAAGCATATATACTGTTTATACATTTATAAGCGCTAAATAATATATGGAGGTACAAATGTCTTTTAGACCATTACACGATAGAATTGCCGTTAAACCAATTCAGCAAGAAGAAAAAACACAAGGGGGTATTATTATTCCTGATACAGCTAAAGAAAAACCAATGCAAGGTGAAGTAATTGCTGTTGGCAAGGGTACTATAAGTGAAAATGGTACTTTGCGCCCATTAGAAATCAAAGTTGGAGATAAGGTTCTTTATGGCAAATGGTCAGGCACAGAAGTAAAAGTTGATGGCCTGGAGTTGATTATCATGAAAGAAAGCGATGTGATGGGAATAATAAGCTAAATTATTTATAAATAAATTTTAAGGAGAGGAGAAATATGGCAGCAAAATTAATAAAACACGGCACACATGCGCGTGAACAAATGCTAAAAGGCATTGATATGCTAGCAGATACAGTAAAGGTTACACTTGGCCCTAAAGGTAGAAACGTTGCGATTGAACAGTCATTTGGTGCTCCAAGGCTCACTAAAGACGGTGTAACAGTTGCAAAATCTATTGAATTAAAGGATAGGGCTCAAAATCTTGGAGCTCAATTAGTCAAATCTGTTGCAAGCAAAACATCTGATGTTGCAGGTGATGGTACAACTACAGCAACAGTTCTAACCCAAGCAATTGCAAGAGAAGGCAACAAAGCGGTAGCAGCCGGCTTTAATCCTATGGATGTGAAGCGTGGTATCGACTCAGCCGTAAGTGTAGTGATTGAAGAAATTAAAAAAGCTAGTAAAAAAATTAGTAGCCAAGAAGAAATTGCTCAGGTTGGTACAATTTCTGCAAATGGTGATACTGAGATAGGTGAAAAAATTGCCATAGCTATGCAGAAAGTTGGTAAAGAAGGGGTGATTACAGTTGAAGAAGCTAAGAATTTTAGTTTCGAGGTAGATGTAGTCGAAGGTATGATGTTTGATAGAGGTTATCTATCACCATATTTTGTAACTAACGCAGATAAAATGATAGCAGAGTTAGAAAACCCATTTATATTGCTATTTGAGAAAAAGCTATCTAATTTACAACAAATGCTACCAGTACTTGAAGCTGTTGTACAGTCTGGTCGTCCTTTGCTGATTATAGCAGAAGATGTAGAAGGGGAGGCTCTTGCTACCTTAGTAGTTAACAGACTACGTGGTGGCTTAAAAGTTGCAGCAGTAAAAGCACCAGGATTTGGTGATAGAAGAAAATCAATGATGGAAGATATTTCTATTTTAACAGGTGGACAGCTGATTAGTGAAGATCTCGGCATGAAGCTTGAAAATGTGAATATTAAAATGCTTGGTACTGCTAAAAAAGTTACTATCTCCAAGGAGAATACTGTAATAATTGATGGAGCTGGTAGTAAAGCGGATATCGCTTCTCGCTGTGCTCAAATTCGTAATCAAATAGAAGAATCTACTTCAGATTATGACAAAGAGAAATTACAAGAACGTTTAGCTAAACTTGCTGGTGGTGTTGCAGTACTGAAAGTGGGCGGCGCGACTGAAGTGGAAGTGAAAGAGAGGAAAGATCGTGTAGAAGATGCGTTGCATGCTACCAGAGCTGCAGTAGAAGAAGGAGTGGTTGCGGGTGGAGGTGTCACTCTATTTTATGCGGCTAGAGCTCTTGAGTCTCTAAAAAATGCTAATGAGGATCAACAAGCGGGTATCAACATTGTTCGTAAAGCCCTTCAGGCTCCTGTAAGGCAGATTGCAGAGAATGCCGGTATGGATGGTGCAATAGTTGTTGGTAAGCTAACTGAAAGTAAGGACAAGAATTTCGGCTTCAATGCTCAGGATATGACCTATGTTGATATGGTCAAAACTGGAATCATAGATCCTACTAAAGTGGTACGTACCGCTTTGCAAGATGCGGCTTCAGTTGCCTCCCTGATTATTACTACAGAAGCATTTGTAATTGATGAACCATCTGACAAAGACGAATCTGCTGCTATGCCACGTGGTGGTATGGGAGGAGGTATGGGTGGTATGGGAGGCATGGACTTCTAATCCTGCAAACACTAATTTTCATTAATTGCTTTTCTGGATCCCCGCCTTCGCGGGGATGACATCAAACGTCTGAGGGGATGTCAACTAAAGCCAAGCCTTTGCTATTATCGAATATGCCTATTTTCGATAATAGCATGTACACTACAAGAGTTATCATAATACCATCCCTATTAGCACAAAGTCATTGACTTCTTCGTCTTAGGGTTATATCTGTGTAAATTAATATAATTTGCAAGATGTACAATGAATAAACTATACCCTTCCTCTGAGTTAGCACTTGCGGGATTGTTGCATGATGGAATGACTATTATGGCCGGTGGTTTTGGGCTGTGTGGTATACCTGAAAACCTGATAAATGCTATACTAGAATTTAAGGTTAAGAACCTAACAATAATAAGTAATAATTGTGGCATAGATGATTGCGGTCTGGGTTTACTATTGCAAACAAATCAAATCAAAAAGATGATTTCTTCATATGTAGGAGAAAATAAGCTCTTTGAACAGCAATATATAGATGGCACGCTAGAAGTAGAATTCAACCCACAAGGTACCCTGGCAGAAAGGATTAGAGCTGCAGGAGCTGGTATCCCTGCTTTTTATACTCGTACAGGTATTGGTACTATAGTAGCAGAAGGAAAGGAAGTACGAGAGTTTAACGGTCAAAAATATCTAATGGAAAAAGCTCTATTTGCAGACCTAGCAATTATTAAGGGGCAGAAAAGCGATTATAGTGGTAACATTATATATAACAAAACAGCACAGAACTTTAATCCTATAATGGCAATGGCAGCAACCACAACCGTTTGTGAAGTTGAGGAAGTGGTAGAAAATGGCACACTTGATGCTAATCATATACATACATCAAATATCTTTGTACACCGAGTGGTAGTGGGGGAGAAATATGAAAAACGTATAGAGCGTGTAACAACGAGAGCAAGGCAGGTATAAAAATGGGATGGAGTAAGGAACAGATGTGTCAGCTCGCCGCTAAACTTGAGCTAAAAGAAGGAATGTATGTTAACCTTGGGATAGGGATACCAACGAACGTTGCAAATTACATACCAGAAGGCGTTAGTATTATGCTACATAGTGAGAATGGTATGATGGGAATGGGACCTTTCCCTTTTGAAGGAGAGGAGGATCCAGATCTAATCAATGCTGGCAAGCAAACAATTACAGCGTTACCAGAGAGTAGTTATTTTGATAGTGCTTTGTCATTTGCAATGATTAGGGGTACACACATAGACTTAACAATTTTAGGTGCCATGCAAGTTACTAATAAGGGTGATCTTGCTAATTGGACTATACCAGGTAAAATGGTCAAAGGTATGGGTGGCGCTATGGATTTGGTTGCAAATGTAAAACGGGTAGTTGTGATGATGGAACACCTTGCTAAAGATGGCAGTATGAAACTACTCAAGGAATGCACGTTACCATTAACAGGTGTTAGAGTAGTTGATAGACTGATAACAGATCTTGGCATTTTTGATATCACACCAAATGGTATGATTTTAGTTCAAAAGCCAGACGACGTTAGTATAGAAGAAATTACTTCAAAAACTGCAGCTGATTTTACAGTTTCCTTTTTACAATAATTACTGTTAACGTTATTGATCAATTTCTATCATTAATTTCCCTTTGACTCAAGCATTAAGCTGCTTTATATTCCTATCACAAATCCACAGCATAAAAGCATTGTATTATGAAAAACTATATTAAACAAAAAATCCTTTTGAGTATTATTTATAGCTTACTTTTCTGGCAAAGTAATGCTCTTGCGGTAACTTTAGAAACAAAGGATGATTATCCAGAAACAGAAGAGGTTCAAAGATTTGAAGATATAGGGTCCGTAGTTGGTGGAGAAGGGTTGATCTTCAGGCCTGGAAAAATAAAAAATGAGTCAACTAGGACACAAGAAATCAAGGTAAATAGGTATTTATGGCAAGCCTCGATTGAAACCTTGAACCATATGCCACTAGCTTCTGTAGATTCATACGGAGGTGTGGTTATTACGGAGTGGTATAGTCCAAATAATAAACCGAATTTCAGATTTAAAATTAGTGTTTTTATTAAAGATAATGTCATTAATCCGGATGCTATAGAAGTGAAAATATTTGAACAAATACTTAAGAATGGCAATTGGATAAGTACCAACAATACGCCTAGCCTTGCAATAAGTTTAGAAGATAAAATTTTAAGAAGAGCAAGAGAATTATATATTAATGCAGAGGTAAAAAAGTAGTATACTGATGATACTTCACGAATTGTTTTACCAAAATTTCTGAATCTCCGCTCCTCACGTACTAATATACGCTGCAGTGCTCGATCCTTATTTTGATATCCAATCCTTGAAGTATCATCAGTATACTTTTAGCGAATATATCACAACTGGAAGTAACGACGTTTACTCACAATGAATTTTAAATTAGGAATATATGAGAGAAATAGAGGAAAAGTGGCAAAAAATTTGGGAAGAACAAAATGCTTCTGTTTTAGCAAACGAGAGAAGGTTACCAAAATATTATGTTCTAGAGATGTT
>JAJZHL010000027.1 GCA_021804505.1 Pseudomonadota bacterium
ATTAGATCAAATGATGTAACGCATGCTTTTTGAAAATGAGCAATATCATCTGAATAAAATGTAATAAATTCTTAAATCTAATAAATTTTGACACATCATAATGAAATGATTAAAAAATTACAATTTATGGAAGATATTAATCGCTGGAATTTAAGAGATAAACCTTGTGCATATTCAGATGGATTAATAGATAAACTTTTATTATTAAATAAAACAGCAAAGATCAAAGTGGATATATTGGAAGTAAAAAAAGCTATTTACTACGCCAAAAAATACCATGGTAAGCAAACTAGGCATTCAGGAGAACCATATTATTCCCATCCGATAGAGGTTGCCTATATGGTTTCCAATTACCTTTTTAGGACTGATATATTAGTGTCTTCTATACTTCATGATACTATAGAAGACACAGACCTTACCTTTGATATGATCAAGGAAATATTTGGTGAAGTAGTTGCAAATCAAGTGATGGATTTAACACGCGTTAAGTCAACCGGTAAAATTAGTTCAGCTGAGATGATTGATTCTTTATTCAAGCAGGGAAAATATGATCTGTTACTTATTAAAGAGATTGATAGATGGCATAATATACAAACTATCGATACTAAATCTCCTGAAAAAATTCTAAAAATAATAAATGAAACTATGGCTTCATTTATACCTCTTGCTGCTTATTTTGGAACACAAAAAATCTTAAAAGACTTATTGAAACATTGTTGCCAGCAAACCAAGATCTTCATGAAAAAGCCAACTACAGAATCAACTGAGGCTGTGTCTAAAGTCCTTGCCAGTTTGGATATCTAATTTTATAAAATGGCGCAATCCAAATATATAACCTATAATTACTGGAAGTATTATGATCAACAATCCCCAATTACCAAACCATTTTACTAGATAAACAATCCCAAAAGAAGTAATAACATACATTAGAGCACGTGACACAGCATAAGTAACACTTGCATAAGTGAAACGCTTAAAGACAGGGAAATTTTTATAAAAAACTGCACCCGCAGGGAAATCAGTTGGTGCAAATAGGACAATAAAGAACTGTAATAGTAGTATTTGAAATGGGGTTGTAATGCTTGCTAATAAAACAGGGCAAACGAGTACAAATACAAAAAATATTGTCACTAATGTTCTTAATATCTTTAATGGGTGTATTTTATAACTTAAACAAGTTAGTACTACACTACCAATGAAGTCCACTATTGCGACAATAAAATTATTACTTATTACTTATTACTTGTTCTGCACTATACCCAAAAGAGTCCTGTAAAAGATTTCCACAATGAACATATGAAAAGTAAAACCACACCGGCCATACACATTGCATTAAAAAATAAGCTATAGCCGTTTTCTTATTGACCTTTTCTCGCCATATGGGATTGCTTGCTAATAACTTTACATCGGTATTGGTCTTCTGCAAAGCTTCTTTAACCATACGTTTTGCATCCATAAACTCTGGAGTTTCTCTCAGCCGTGTTCTTGCAAGAGCGCCCACCAACGCCACCACCACTCCAAACCCAAAAGCATATCGCCAGTTTAGCCCATAAGAAGTCACAAGCGAAGCAATTCCTAAAGCTAGTGTCATACCCAAAGTAGCTGAGACTCCAATTATTGCTACAACTGGATATCTTTCTGGAGGTTTTGTAATTTCAGTTAAATAAAGTTCTGATCCTATTCTTTCTCCCATGCAAGACATTCCTTGCATAATACGACATATTGTTATTATCCAAGAAGCGGCAATGCCAATTTGAGCATAGGTAGGAAGGATGGCCACAACAATACAAGAAAATGACATTATTATAGTTGTGACAATAACTGTTGCTTTACGCCCTATATTATCTCCTATGTAACCAAATAACAATGCCCCGAATGGCCTAAAAATAAATGTGGAACAAAATCAAATAGCTGAAAGTAAAGCAGTGCTATGTGAATCTGTTGCAGCAAAAAACAGTTCATTTAGCAAGACAGACATATGAACATATAGCATAAGGTCAAAATACTCTAAGAAAGTACCTATTTGTAAAAGCCCTATAGCTTCTTTTTGTTCCCTGTCTAAAGAAGAAAATATTGTCATAAATAATACTTTTTAACCTAATTCCAGCACCATAGTAATACTACTATTCTATTATGCATAGCACTTAAATCCAGCTATTTCAATCCCTATTTCTTAGCACCAGGCTTACGACTATATTCAAATTTCTGTAAGTTACGTACTAATGATAAATTAGAATTAATTACCAAAGGAAAATACATCTCAAGCATTTGCTGTTGTAAAGATTGAACATCCTTAATATCTTTGCATTTTATCAGTTCTTTAACAAAACCAACACTATGTTGCATTCTAGTACTCATCGAAGTTACTAGATAATTCAGCATATCTTCTGTAAGCTCTGTTCTAATATTTGCCATTGCTAAATTATTACAAATAGTGCTATTTAGCAGCTCTGTATATTCTTTTGTTAGCTTCACTAAATTACTAGAAATATCGTCCAATATTTTAGGGTTTAGAATATGAACGTCTTTCTGCTTTTTATTATCCTTGGTACTTGTACTTTTCACATTAACTTTCGCTCTTTTTAGACGAGTTACTTTTTTAGCACGAACTACTTCTGTTCTTTTATTATTCAGTACTTGCTTCGTAGCTTCAGGCCCTGAAGCATTAGCGTTTAATTTCTGTTTCACAATATCCTCCCCATAATTTTGTTTAAACCATATAAATAATATTAGTTGTAATATAAATTAATATTAAGCTTTATTGACGTATATGTCGTAAATTAGTAACATCTGTTACATTTAAGTTGCGTGTTGACCGAACAGGATTTATATCTATCCCCCCTCGTCTAGTATATCGCGCATAAACAGTTAGCTCCTCTGGGGCGCATAAAGTGTAGATATCCCAGAAGATTCTTTCTACACATTGCTCATGAAATTCATGATGATTACGACAGGATATCAAATATTTTAATAAAGACTCATGATCTATTTTGTTTCCTTTATAGATAATTTGTATTGATGCCCAATCAGGCTGCTTAGTTACAAGGCAATTCGATTTTAATAAATTGGAGTATAGGGCTTCTTCAACTGGCAACCCCTCCTCTGCAAGCCTAGGATAATTTTGAGTGACATCAAAATTATCCATTGTAATATTTAAAGAATCTAAATTTGTCCCTCTAAAATTACCAAGTACTTGCCCTTCATATGATTCCAGTTTTTTAAAAAAAACAGTTATATCCGATTCCACTACTGCACTTAAGTCATTTTCTATTAACGCCTTGACCTCAGATGCATCGTTAAACCTACTATTGTTAAAGGAATGTAAATAAAGCTTAAGAGATTTTGATTCAATAATATTAGGTGTATTAGCATCCACGACACATTCTAATACTCTCACCTCAGGTTTGCCACCTATTCCTAGCCAGGATACTTCGTAGCAGTTCCAAATGTCAAAACCCTTAAATGGCAAGGGATCAACTATTTTTAGCTGCTTCCTAGCGACACTACGGCTAATTGGATATAATAAGCTATTATCATATTGATCCTTATATTGGACATTTCGACCAAGCAGAATTTCCATATTACCTATTTGATCCAATATGTCATATAGTTAGGATGAGGGAGGTCATTCAATAAGTACTTAAAACCTACTGCAATTCTTAATATAAACCAAATAGCTAGGCAAACATATAATATAGGACCAATCAAAATTACCGTAGTTACTGCCGAAATAATAAGGCCAATAACCCCTATACAAAATGTACGCAACATGAATGTGTAGTGACTTGCAAAAGTTTTATCCGCAATATCCTTGTTAATATAAGCAAAAACAGCTCCAATAACAGGTAACAGAGGCGCCACTATTCCACAAAGAAACAATACATAAAGCACGATTAGATTCTTCTTACCAGGCTCTGTATACCGCTTAATCTCCTTATCCATTTTTAACTCTTTAAATTCTTCACTACTAAATGCATTATACTACTATGTTTTATATAGTCTACTTCATTATCAGTAAATACTTGCAATATCACTTTGATAGTTTCAACCATACCGCTTTTTTTCTTTACTATACATTGAAGTTCTTGATACGGTGTAATCCCCTCACTTAAGCCAGCGATAGTAACATATTCTGACCCATCTAGCTTTAAATCACTCCTATTACCTGAAGCAAAAATTAGTGGCAAAACCCCCATTCCTACAAGATTAGATCTATGTATACGCTCAAAGCTTTCAGCAATTACAGCTTTCACTCCCAGTAAATTCGTTCCCTTTGCTGCCCAATCTCTTGAAGAGCCAGTACCATATTCTTTACCAGCAAAAATTACCAAAGGTATCGAATGTACTTTATAATCCATAGCAGCATCATAAATACTAATTTGCTGACCATTAAGCTGATTTATTGTTACTCCTCCTTCGACCCCTTTGCACATTTCATTTTTAATTCTACTATTAGCGAAAGTGCCTCTAATCATCACTTCATGATTGCCTCGTCTTGCCCCGTAGGAATTAAAATCTTCAGGGTTGACATTATGCTCCGTTAGATATTTAGCAGCAGGGCTTGTCCTACTAATATTACCAGCTGGTGAAATATGATCTGTAGTAATAGAGTCACCAAAAATCGCTAATATTCTTGCAGATTCTATATCATGTAGTTTTTCTGATTGATGTTCTATTCCTTCAAAATAAGGTGGGTTATTTATATATGTACTCGTTTTATTCCAACTATAGGTGTTAGTTTTGGTGATTTTTAGATCTTGCCATTCTTTATCACCTAAAAACACATCTGCATATTTGTCCCTAAACATCTTAGAATTGATGGAGTCAGTGATTAACTTCTCTATTTCTTGTCGGCTTGGCCAGATATCTTTTAGATATACCGGCTTCCTATCCTTCCCTTCTCCTATGGCACTATGCTCCAAATCAATATTAATTGTGCCTGCCAAAGCATATACTACTACTAAAGGTGGAGAAGCAAGATAATTTGCCCTTGTCAAAGCGTGTATCCTACCTTCAAAATTTCTATTACCAGATAAAACCGCTGCCGCAACAACATTATTTTTAGAAATCGCTTCTTCAATTTCACTCATCAGCGGACCAGAATTTCCTATACAAGTAGTACATCCATAGCCCACGAGATTAAATCCTAAATCGTTCAGGTATAGATCTAGGCCTGCTTTTTGTAAATATTCTGTTACTACCTTAGAACCTGGGGCAAGCGAAGCTTTCACCCAAGGTTTTTTAGTTAAACCTAGCTCTATTGCTTTCTTAGCAACAAGCCCTGCTGCAATCATCACCGCAGGATTTGAAGTATTAGTACAGCTCGTAATAGCCGCAATCACCACACTACCGTTACTTAGAGTAAAATCTTTATTTGACACAGGATATTTTGTATCAATATTACTATCTCCTTTGGTTAAGGATGGCAGCTCTGTTTGGAAATTACTTGCAACGTTAGTAAGACTTACCCTATCTTGCGGACGTTTTGGACCAGCTAAAGAAACTTCTAATGTTGATAAATCTAACTCTAGGAAATCACTATATTCTGGAGTAACCTGTGATTCCCTCCATAAGGACTGTAGCTTTGCATATTCTTCTACTAACTGTATTTTATTCTGCTCCCTGGATGTAAATTGCAAATATTTTATCGTTTCATTATCGATCGGGAAAAAGCCACAAGTAGCACCAAACTCAGGCGACATATTTGATATAGTTGCTCTATCAGCTAGCGTAAGAGAATCTAATCCATCACCATAAAATTCAACAAATTTCCCTACTACATTCTTTTTTCTTAACATCTGGGTTACGGTTAGTACCAAATCAGTAGCAGTAATAATGCCTTTCAGGGAACCTGTAAGCTTAAAACCTACTACTTCTGGTAAAATCATTGGCAATGGTTGACCTAGCATTGCTGCTTCCGCTTCAATACCACCAACACCCCAACCAAGTACAGCAAGACCATTTATCATGGTGGTATGACTGTCTGTTCCAACCAATGTATCAGGATAGGCAAAAGTGTGCCCTTTCTCTTCTCTAGTCCATACAACATTAGCAAGGTATTCTAAATTAACTTGGTGGCAGATACCAGTCCCTGGCGGCACTACCTTAAAGTTATTAAATACTTCCTGTCCCCATTTCAAAAATTCGTAGCGCTCTATATTTCTTTTTACCTCCATCTGGACATTCTTGACGAACGAGTCAGCTGTTCCTGAATAGTCAACTTGTACAGAGTGATCAATCACAAGATCAACAGGGATTAGAGGGTTAATTTTCAATGGATCTCCCCCTATTTTCTTCATAGCATCACGCATTGCAGCGAGATCAACTATAGCTGGCACCCCTGTAAAATCTTGCATTAATACCCTAGCAGGCATAAAGGGTACTTCGGACTCTGATTTCTTGTTTTTTAACCAATCTTTAAATAAGGTTAAATACTCTATGTTACCATTAACACGTAGCACATTTTCGAATAATATCCTTAAACTGTAAGGCAAACGCTTTAAATCAAGCCCAATATCATTTGCAGCTTTATTAATATCAAAAATTTTATAAGACTTATTACCTACTAGTATTTCTTTAATATAGTTCTCTTTAGACATTGCTCCTCCCTTGTGCCGACTTTTGTGTTTAAGATACCCAATATCCTTACACATAATCACTTATCTAACCTGATTAACCTAAACTTAACTTGAAAAAACATATAATTAAAGTAAATTGTATAAAAATTCATATAGTGCTGTAACAATGCTGTCATTTGAGCAACTAACTTTTAATATAAATCAAAAAACTGTCTTCTCTAATATCAGTATGACTTTTTTACCATCTTCGGTAATTTATTTAACCGGCCCAAATGGCTGCGGCAAAACTTCATTACTTAGAATGATTGCAAATATACAAAACCCTTCAACAGGAGATATTGTATATAGATTTACGGATTGTGGTAATTTAAAAAAACCGTATTGTAACTATATTGGACACGATAACGCCTTAAAACCTCAAATCACCGTATTAGAAAACCTTAGATTTTGGTCTGGTGTTTACAATTCACTCGAAACACTAGAATCATCAATATATTATTTTAGGCTGCATGATATTTTGTATGAAAAATGCTATAAATTGTCAGCAGGTAATTTAAAAAAGGTTACTTTGGCAAAGCTCATTGCCTGCCAATCAGATTTATGGTTGTTAGATGAAGTAGAAGCAAACTTAGATGATGAGAATAAATATTTGCTTAATAATTTGATTATTTCGAAAGCCAATAGTGGTGGAATCATCTTTATCACATCTCATTCGGGGGTTGATATCCAAACAGCTCAAATACTGAATCTGGCTAATTATACAACAGGTTAAGATCTAATCTTATTTTATAACAGACTTCCCGCAAAAGACGCTTCTACTATGGAATTTGAAGGAGACACGGATCCGCGATCTGCAGCGTACTCTAGTATACATGAGGATTCGAGAACCGGATCGACGCTCAAATCACCAGTAGAAGTAGCTTTATGCAGGAAGTCTAATTAAATTGATATGGTCAATCCCTTACCAACGCCTTTTTGTTCAAACAGAATTTGGACAACTTTACTAGTTCCAAGCATATCTTTAAAAAGAGGTATCGTAGGTGAAGATATCTCGTCTAAAAATTTTTTAGGTATAACGTGCTGCATATGGACTTGTACTAGCTTCGTAAAAGCTTGACCTACCTCAGGGCCGGCCTCCTGATTAATTTGTTTAGTCGTTCTATGTATAGTAGAGACAGCCTTATAGCATAAATCTAATTTCTCTATTACACCTTTATCTGGGCTAATAGCTCCTACCATATGAGCTTGTACATCAGTAAGACCTTTTTCTATTATATCCTGCAATGTACCTTTCTTGCTTTGAACTGGCAAATTTTCTAAATGCTGCAACATTCCCGCCTTTATAGATGTCACTATGTGTGCTGCAAGAGACATATTGTGAGATGATGATTGCACACCTCTACTTAGCTCCACTAAATTTTTAACTTCTGCTTTGTATTGCGCCTTACTTGCAATATCTTTATTAATTTCCTCTAAATTTTTGTTACTTAGCCCCAATGCAGCAATTAAAACTGGTGAAACCTCGGTAGAAGCAGCTATTGCACTAATCAATTCTAATTTCTGCCTATCTCGACTGCTTCTTTGTATTGTTATTTCTTGCAATTTTTCTTGAACATACTTTACCTTTTCTTGCCATTTTTCGATCTGAGTTGAGATATTTTTTTCATGTACAGTAGATCTAATTGACTCCACGATTCCTGAAGATTTTACTACTATTGCCGATAATGGGGAATAGGCAGCAAGTAGGGCTATCAACAAATTACCTACAATATTAACCACTCTATCACTCAGATCTGGAATTTTGGAGTTAAGATATTGCTCAAATTCCATTATTTTCGTAAGAAAATTTATATTCTTTTCCATAAAAGCATTTTGGAATAATAGCATTTCTTCGTGCCTATTCTCCCGTTCTATTAAATATGACTCCAATTCCTCTGCACTTTCTAGCACATGTTTAAAAGAATCTAATATTTCCAGTTCTTTCTTATTCCTGTCTTGATCTAGGTCTTGATATGTAAGATAGAGCCATCTGGTCCTTTGGGTAAATATTTCTAAATTTTGCCTCACGGCAGAGATAATGGCTTCACTCTCAGCTTGTAAACTTTTTAGAGAATCCCTAACCGATACTGGTATATCTGGCAACGAATATATGGAAGAAAATAGCAACTCTTTGGGAAAATGCATATGAATAAAACTAATTTTATATTATAATACTTTTAAGTTATTCCTGATTTCTAATACAAAAGCTATTAATTTTTAACGGCAATATTGCCCTTTTAATTAGTTTTTGGTATGGTACGTGCTAGCTTTATCACAATGCGATACATTTTAATCTTAAGATTAAATTTAACTTCTTGCAGAAAGTGATAAGTTTTTTTAACATATAATTATTTTAAAAGCCCAGTCATGTATAAATATATTTCCATAATTTTCGTATTATTTTTTAACTATTCATCATTGGCAGTGGATTTACACGAGGCCTTATCTAGTGCTTATAACAATAATGATGAGCTGAAATCGATTAGGAGTAATCTTCTAATTGAAATAGAAGAGTTCGCGGATGCTTTTTCTGGGTTTATGCCTAGAGCTTCAATGTCTTTTACCGAAAATACCACTAAAAATAGATGGAATAACCAATTAGCTGGTAGTTTACCAAACAAACAGAATATCAAAATGAAGCAAAATGCTATCGAAATCAATCAACCTGTATTTAATGGCGGGGGTAGTGTTGCACAATTAAAGGCAGCTCAAGAATCGTTCAGAGCATCCCGTGCTAATTATTATGCACAGGAGCAAAAAATTATTTTACAGTTAATTGAGACATACCTAGACTGTTATGCGGCAAAGGAAA
>JAJZHL010000028.1 GCA_021804505.1 Pseudomonadota bacterium
TAATATATCTTTGGGTATTTTAAAATGCTCTACAGTACGTGCTAAAGCAAAACTATTTGGTGGTATTATGCATACATCAGATTCTCTATCTACCAAGTTATATTGATCAAAGTTTTTTGGATCTACAATTGTTGAATTAATATTGGTAAAAATTTTAAATTCTCTGGAAACTCTGGCATCATAACCATAAGAGGATAAACCATAAGAAATGATTTTCTCATCATTATTTTTTCTTATTTGGGTTTCAGAAAAGGGGGAAATCATTGAATGTTTTTCACACATCTCTTTAATCCACTTATCCGACATAATTGCCATATATAACTTCCGCGAAACGTAATTAATTAAGAAACCTGAATATAAAGTATATATTAGCAAAATAAAAGTAAATAAATGCAATATAAACAGCGGTAAATTTATAGTTGTAATTTTGCCATGCCATATTCAAAACGCTCTATAAATTTATCATCTTCTGTATACTTTTAGTTAACTTTTATCTCGCTTTGTGTTATATTTTTTCGTCGGACGAGAAGAATATGTATGAATTTTCTCGTACTAGATATATTTTATGACACTTCAAATACGCAGGCGACTATGAAAAAATTGGTAATTTTGTTTTTAACTTTAGGCTATACTAGCGTTTCTTTCGCAGAAATTAAGACTAACCAACCTGAAACTAAGATTACTCCATCTGTTATTGCTGCCGCTAATACTGAAATAAAACTAGAAGGATTTTTTGAGTACCAGGCTGGTTTTGCAGACCAAAATCATCTTACTGGCCTTGCAGCTTCTATCACAGATAACAAGAAACACACTGCATTCTATACCGAAGCAGCTTTTAGCGCTACAATACGCCAGCAAATGGGAGAAGTAATTGGTGGTGCCAAGATAGTTTTATTACCAACAACTAAACCAAAAACTTCTGTAGGCTACAATGGTTCCCACATTTTCCTTGAAACAGACTATGGTAAAGTTGAGCTTGGTTCTCCAGCTGATGCTGCTGCTAAAATGCGTATTATGGGCGGTAAAGTTACTGCAGGAAGTACCGCATGGAACAAATACATAGTTTTTACTAGTGATTATCTAAAATACAACCTTGTAACCCCTGATTTTGACTCATCTGACAATTTCTATATGTCTTCATTCACTAATAGATTTGATGATATGACGGAAAAGACTGAATCAGCAAGAAAAGTATCTTACTATACTCCAAAAATCGAAGGATTTAGATTTGGTATTTCTTATATCCCTGATACTTCAAACACTGGAGGTAATCGTAGCTTAAATAATCTAAGCAATAATGGTCCTTATATAGGTATTAGTAAATCAAATACTGGCATAGCACGGGTAATATTACCAGGCAACCAGCTTGCAGTAATTAATCAAAACGTTAAGGATGCTTTTTCTGCTGGTTTAACCTATGATAAAGCAATTTCTGATGATTTAGCTATACAAGTATCTCTCACCGGGGAATATGGTAAGCCAGCGCGTAACCTTAAGTTGGTTCAGATGTCAAGCAGTACATCTACAGGACCCGGTAAAGTTATAGAAAATTATAAGCTCTCAGATTTAAAAGCTTATAATTTAGGAGCAGTATTGTCTTATGGTGGCTTTTCATTTGGCGCCTCTTATGGCAGCATGGGTAAAAGCTTAACCACTCCGAGCTATCATAAAACAGGTCGTGACACAAATTATTACAACGGCGCAGTTGCGTATGGCCAGGGACCAATAAAAACCAGTATCTCTTACTTCAAATCTTCACGTTATAAAAATACTGTAGATTCGGTAAGTCTTGGTACTGAATATTTAGTTACTCCCGGTTTATTACCTTATGCAGAGGTTGCATGCTTCCAAGCGAAGGGTAAACCTGTCTACTACCCTGAAGCTCCTAATAAGAAGACTAGAGGGACAGTTGCAATTCTAGGTGCAAAGATTAAGTTTTAAGAGTATAAGACTCTCGCGATGTTATCCAGCGCACGATGGTGTTGTCATTCCTGCGTAGGCAGAAATCTAGGCTGTAAAGATTTTTCCACGTACGAGGATAACAATAAAAGCGGCGGAAACACTTGTATTGTAATTAGGTGCCATCCCGAACTTGATTCGGGATCCCTCTCGTTCCCCGCCGTAGCGCGAATGTCGCAAACCAGAATTTTCAGCTATTCTATAACCTAGCAAACTACTAGATTTTTCTACTAAAGCCACTTCCACTCTTGATGTTTCCTGATTATAATAATATAATGTAACAAGATAAAAATAATTAATAATGTGTATATAATATGGCAAGAATAACTATTGAAGATTGTGCAGAGGTCGAGCAAGACAGGTTTAAGCTAGTTGCTTTGGCTTCTCAAAGGGCTAAGGATATCAACTCCGGCAGCATGATCACTATCAACAATGATAAGGGCGATAAGGCGACTGTTCTTGCACTGCGAGAAATAGCAGCAGGTCATATTACAATTGCTACACTCAAAGAAGAGCTACTTAGCCGCCTTCGGAAAAATAGCAGGATTGATCCTATCGATGATGATAATGTTAGCCTCTCTACTGAGGAAGAGACAGAAAATTTTGATTACTTACCAAGCGGTTCCGATATATATGTAACGGAAGATTATTCCGACCTTGATGATCAAATGTTTGATGACAATATCACTGAAGAAAAATAGGCACTATGATCGTTGGCATCGGTACTGACATAGTGCAGATCCCCAGAATAGATAAGTTATTAAAACTGCATAAACAACGTTTCGTACGCAGAATCCTTTCAGAAAACGAAATCAGTAAGATGATGTCGCTGAGCAAGGAGCAGCATTCTAACTTCATTGCCAAGAGATTCGCTGCCAAAGAAGCCATAAGCAAGGCTCTTGGCATTGGTATTGGAAGAGCCTTTGGTTTCCGTGATATCTCCATATTAAATGATAGTCTTGGCAAACCATCTGTTGATATTACCTCCCCCAGCTTCACTAAATATCCGCAAATAAAAATTCATATATCCATCTCAGACGATTACCCTATATCGGTTGCTTTTGCAATCGCCTCAACTGTTTGAGTATAAAAATAGAGGATATTAGGTTACAAATTGAGCTCTATCGTGCTCGCATTATTGCACAAAGTTATATATTTATCTTATTATCACTTTTAATAACAGAGACTAATGCATGAAAAACAAATTTGCTAACATGCTAAAACATCAAATACCATTATTGCTTTTTACTAAAGATTATAATTATATTTTGATAACTCGTACTATCCCACTAGTTATGTTGGGTATGAAAATAATTCATTATATCGATCAATTATATGGTGACAAAATAAATATCATCATAGGTTTTGTGTACGAGCCATAATGATGCTACTTGCTTTTAGTGGTGCTCATATAGGCTTGTTATGCAATTATACGCACAAACATTTTATTCTATATAGAAGCAGAAAACTAATAGACGATGTATAATTTGCACTTTATTTATCCTTAGAGGAATATTCAATGTACCTATACTACTGCCTTTTGTAGGTGACACAATATACAGGCTATTATACTACTGATACTTCAAGAATTTGTTTTACCAAATTTGGCAATCTCCGCTCTTTACCTACCTCTAAGCACACTGCGGTGCAAAGGTTTTTATCTTGATATCCAATTCTTGGAGTGTTAACAGTAAATCTCTATACTTAGTATAACTTCCCATACTTTACTTAATGCTACAAAAAAAGTGCTGTGGTTATAGTATCAAAAAGCGGTCTGAAGTTTTAAATGATTAATAGTCAAGCTCTTGCAAGCAAATAGGCTTGTTAGAGCAGTGCGACTATTATAAGTGAAATTAAATGTTTTAGATATATTAGTTAGCGCTATCCATATTTTTGATACGCTGGGAGAGTCTACTAATTTTACGAGAGGCGGTGTTAAGTTTAATAACATTTTTTGACACACCTTTCATCAGCTCAGACTGAGCAATAATCAAAGCATTTCGGGCAGACTCTTTTGAACCAGAAGTAATTTCTTGCAAAACTTTCTTAACATAAGTTCTAATTCTGCTTACTCTATTTTTGTTAACTAGAGTTTTTCTAACAGTTTGCCTTATTGCCTTTTTTGCTGATGAATGATTAGCCATATATTATATTTCCTGTAAATTTACTAACTTTGTTGCTCTACGTCTTGTTGACCCTCAACACTAATTTTTGGGGTCATACAACCTTTACTGTTTAAGTCTCTATCGACAAATTCAATATAAGCAACCGATGCCATATCGCCATGGCGGAAACCAGCTTTAATAATCCTAGTATAACCACCTTTGCGATCAAAATATCTTTTCCCTAAAACGGTAATTAGCTTTTCAACAGCAACTTCATCTTTAAGCTTAGCGAGAACCATCCTGCGATTAGCTAAATCAGTCTTTTTTGCTTTGGTGACCAACACTTCAACGTAAGGTCTAAGCTCCTTTGCCTTAGGTAAAGTTGTTTTTATTTGCTCGTTCATAATTAGAGCAACAGCCATATTAGCAAACATTGCTTGCCTGTGACTACTAGTTCTATTAAGCTTTCTGCCCTTAATTTTGTGACGCATATATTTTACCTTAAATTAATACGGATCTTCGTAACGCTTAGATAGCTCTTGAATATTTTCTGGTGGCCATCCGGGTACGTCCATACCAAACTTCAAACCGAAACTTTGTAGAATTTCTTTTATCTCATTCAGAGATTTTCTACCAAAATTTTGTGTCCTCAGCATTTCCGTTTCTGTTTTAATGACAAGATCACCAATATAAATAATATTATCATTTTTCAAACAGTTCTGTGACCGCACAGATAATTCTAATTCTTCAACTTTCTTCAATAGAGCTGGGTTAAAAGATAATTCTTCTAATTTATCTTGCTTATCTTCTTCTTGCTCCTCAAATGTAATGAACAGCTGTAATTGATCTTGCAAAATTCTAGCCGCCAGACCAACTGCTATTTCTGGGGAAATACTGCCATCAGTTTCAACAGTCATAACAAGCTTATCATAATCCGTTACCTGGGCTACACGAGTATTTTCTACTTTATAGGTCACCTGCTTTACCGGACTAAATAGTGCATCAATAGGAATCACTCCAATGGCACCACTTGAGCTTATTGTACTTTGAGCAGCAATATAACCTTTTCCAGTTTCGCAAACCAGCTCCATGTCAAGCTGATGGCCCTTTTCTAAAGTACAAATAACTTGATTAGGTGTTAAAATTTCAACATCGTGACCTACTGAAATCATTCCTGCATTCACTACACAAGGACCCGTAGCATGTAATCTCACTACTTTTCTCTCTTCTGAGTGCATTTTAATGACCACAGCCTTAAGGTTTAATACTATATC
Source organism: Pseudomonadota bacterium (assembly GCA_021804505.1). Taxonomy (GTDB): domain Bacteria; phylum Pseudomonadota; class Alphaproteobacteria; order Rickettsiales; family Rickettsiaceae; genus Tisiphia. The sequence continues at coordinate 5,339 of JAJZHL010000028.1, forward strand.
AACCAAATCCTCTTTTACTCCAGGTATAGCAGAAAATTCATGCACGATTCCTGGAATTTTAATAGCAGTTATAGCAGCACCCTGAAGAGAAGATAACAAGGTTCTTCTCATTGCATTGCCTATAGTTAAACCAAAACCTCTTTCCAATGGTTCAACAATAATCCTAGCAACTTTAGCATTCTGATCAGGATTGTCATACACTATTTTGGAGGGTTTGATCAATGAATTCCAATTCTTATTTAACGACAACATTATACTTACCCAACTATTAACTATACTCTTCTTCTTTTTGGTGCTCTACAGCCATTATGCGCAACTGATGAAACATCTAGGATAGATGTGACAATAAAATTTTGACTAAATACTGCTCTCATAGCTGATTCTCTTTGAGCACCTGCACCTTGTACCCTAATTGAAACAGTTTTCATACCATGTTCTTTAGCAAGCTCAGACGCTTTATCAACAGTAATTTGAGCTGCATAAGGCGTGGCTTTTCTTGCTCCTTTAAAACCGTGCGTACCAGCGGTAGAGAATGCTATAGCATTTCCTTGCACATCAGTAAAAGTAACGATTGTGTTGTTAAAAGTTGTTTTAATATGCACAACACCAAGTGTAATATTCTTTTTTTTCTTTTTAATCTTAGAACTAGGTTGATTCATTATTATACCATTACTACTTTGTCACTTTTTTCTTGCCTGCAATCGCTACTGCTTTCCCCTTACGCGTTCTAGCATTAGAGTGAGTATTTTGACCACGAACAGGTAATTTTCTTATATGTCTAAGACCTTGATAGCATCTTATATCCTTTTTCTTCTTAATATTAAGGTTCACTTCTCTTCTGAGGTCGCCTTCTACCTTATATTCTTTTTCTATAATATTACGCAAAGTAATAAGCTCACTATCAGTTAAATCCTTAACTCTCTTACTTTCAGATATACTAGCTTTACTACAAATATCCTTTGCTGCAGGAGAACCTAAACCATAAATATAAGTTAAGCTAATCACTAGCCTCTTATTTTCTGGAATATTAACACTCGCTATTCTTGCCACAAAATAATCTCCAAAATTTCTATACTTATAAAAAAAATAACTCTTCAAGCCTACTAGCCTAGGCCTCAAGCCAAATTACAAACAAGGATTAAATCCTAGTAATAAATGCAAAATATAATTATTTTGCATTTATTAAACTACTTAACCAAGAAAGTAGTCTAAGCCCTAGTCTAGCATACTGAATATAATAACAGACAAAATGGAATCATATAAAGATATCCCATAAAGTCAAATCATTTTTAATGCTTTGCCTATTGACTCTTCCACTTGATCCATACTTTTATTGGCGTTTACTGTGAAAAAGCCGTCTTTATCTTTATAATAATCAATCAGTGGCTGAGTTTCAATTTTATACTCTTCTAGCCTTTTTGTAATAGTTTCCTGATTATCATCATTCCTATATGTGAAGCTACTTGCTCCACACATATCACAAACATTTTCAATTTTTGGTTTTGCCAAATAGCTGTTATATATTTGACCACATTTTGTACAACTAAATCGCCCTGTTATCCTTTGTAATACAAGACTATCTTCAATATCAAAAAATATAATTTTAATATTTTGGTGGCCTAATTTATATAAAAATTCAGCCTGCTCTAAATTACGAGGGTACCCATCTAAAACACAACCCCTACTATTTATATCGGCAGACAAAAACTTTTGTAATACCTTATTAACAAGAGAAGTAGGTACTAGCTTACCTTGATCCATGTAGCTTTTTACAAGCAAGCCATCTTCATCTTTACCGGCTGCCATCTTTCTAAATAGGTCCCCAAGAGATACACATGGTATATTTAACTTTTTTGCTAGTATATTTCCTTGAGTTCCCTTTCCTGAGCCTGGGGGTCCTATTAAGACTATAATCACTTTTAACTCTTTTTCAATATAAAATAACTCTATTCCTTAACTACTCCAGGCTTGTATAACTATAGTTTTTTGCTAGTTATACTAACTTTTAATTTTCATTTTTTTTACTAAACCTTCATATCTTCCGCTAAATAAATGCGTCTGAATTTGTGTAAATGTATCTAACACGACATTTACAACAATTAAAAAACTTGTACCTCCTAAAGAGAAAGATACTGCATACTTATTCATCAACATTTCAGGCACTACACAGACAAAACTTAAATATATGCTGCCTATTACAGTAAGCCTAGTTAACAAATAATCAAAATACTCCGAAGTATTTTTTCCTGGACGTCTTCCTGGAACATATGCTCCATATTTCCTTAAATTATTAGCTGTTTCTTCTGAATTAAATACTATAGCTGTATAAAAGAAGCTAAAAAATATTATCAAAGCAACATACAGCATAATATATATTGGCTTCCCATGCCCTAAATGGAATGTAATCATCTCCATAATTTCAGAGTTATTACTAGAAAAATTTGCTATTGTTACAGGAAACAACAGAATTGAACTAGCAAAAATCGGCGGGATTACACCTGAAGTATTAAGTTTAAGGGGCATGTGTGTTGAATCACCACCATAAATTTTATTACCTACTTGACGCTTAGGATATTGTACTAATACTTTTCTTTGAGCCTTTTCAAAGAAAACAATTATAGCTATAACCGTAATTACCCCAAGACAAATAGCTAGTGCTACAAAAGGAGATAATCCACCGCTCCTTGATAATTCAAACATACTAATAATAGCACTTGGTACTCCTGATACTATACCTATAAAGATAATCAAAGAGGTGCCATTCCCTATTCCTCTGCCAGTAATTTGCTCCCCAAGCCACATCAAGAACATTGTACCTACGACTAAAGTAATCACCGTAGCTAATTTAAAAAATAGGCCTGGCATAATAACCACTGGCCCAACATTTGTGACCATATGCTCTAAACTTACAGCAACACCATATGCTTGAAAAGCAGCAAGAATTACAGTTAAATATCTTGATAATTGATTTATCTTTCTTCTACCAGCTTCTCCATCCTTCTTTAAATTTTCTAAAGGCTTGTATGCTATAGACATTAATTGGATAATAATCGAAGCAGTGATATATGGCATAACTGCCAAAGCAAAAATTGACATTCTACCAAGCGAGCCACCAGATAGCATGTTAAACATACCAAGAATACCAGACTGATTTTGCTCAGCTATACTGTTAAGAGCAATAGAATCTATGCCAGCGATAGGAATAAATGAACCAAATCTGCAAATTACTAAAGCAAAAATAGTAAACACTATCCTATTGGTAAGATCTTTATTTGATTTTTGTGAGGAACTTAAACTCATACCTTATAATATTTGTCCACCTGTTTGCTCAATAAGACCTCTAGCGGATGCAGAATAAGCGTCTAATTTAAATGAAATAGCTTTATTAAATTCACCGCTATTAACTGAAAGCAATTTTACGAGCACACCAGTATGTTTAATTAATCCACACTCTACTAATTTTTCTTTTGTCACTACATCAGAAGTACTTAAACGTTGGGCTGCTAATAACATCTCAATATCTTTAATGTTTATTACGCTGTATTCTTTAGAGCTAGGACAGTTAAAACCTCTTTTTGGCAACCTTTTAATCATAGGCATTTGACCGCCTTCAAATCCTTTGATCGCTACACCAGATCTAGATTTTTGACCTTTAACGCCTCTGCCACAGGTTTTACCCTTTCCACTTCCAATACCACGCCCTACTCTTTTCTTCTTTCTTTTGGCGCCCCAATTATTGTACAGCTCATTTAATTGCATTTTAAAAACTCTTACTTTACGTTTTCTACTTTTACTAGATGTTTTACTTTATTGATCATACCTCTAATGGAGGGATTATCTTGCAAAATGGAAGATCGATGCATTTTATTTAATCCCAAACCTATCAAAGTTTCCTTTTGGTCATATTTACGACCTATACTGCTGCCTACTTGAGTTACTTTAAGCATTTGATGATCAACATTTAGATCGGA
>JAJZHL010000029.1 GCA_021804505.1 Pseudomonadota bacterium
CAATCCAGAGAGACTAGATCTACCTTAGCCACTCCGTGGCTCGTGATGACAGGCTTATGGTTACGCTAAGCTTTTGATGGATACACTTTCTTAAACAAGAAGGCTTGTATGAAATCACAAATATGGAATTTGTATGAATTTTGAATTTAGTAATTTGATACAAAACATTAATACAGTCCTTGCTGTACTCGGTGTTTTATTATTTTTTCTAGTAGCTATATTTCTCTATAGGAAAAAACAGAAAGCTAAGGAAGTTCCAGGTGTGGGTACACAAGAAGGGGTTGTAGGCGGTAGCAAGAAAAAAGATGATAAACAAAAGCTTACCATGCAAGAAAGGATCGAGCTATCTTGGAAGTTTTTGTATGAAATTACAGAGTTAATTATAAGTAAATTTTCTAGGGAAGATAAGGAGTTGCTTAATAAGCTAGGACATACCCTATTAGATAACGGTGTGAGATATGAACATGTGGTTGACCTTGCTATGCAACGCCCTGTCTCAAAGGCTCAAAATATTGAGCAGCAAACTCATGGTCAATCTCAACAAACTCTAGGTATATAATATTTGTTCTTGCATTAATATTGTTAGTATGTTTTAGTGGTATTAATATAAGACTGGGCTGCTTGGTCCGTGAGCTTAAAGTATTACCCTAGGAGTATAATTTTTTTATTTAGGGAAACTGTCACTGCCTGAGACTATTTTGCAGGTATATGGTGTCCACTTTTACATAAGGGTTCCTTGAGGATCTTAAGCAACGACCGAAGCGGTTCATTTATAAAATTTTCTCGTGCTATATTATATAAATAAGCTTTTATCTAATAATAAGGTTCAATCAGTTTGCCTGATACTTTTTGGTTTACTTACAGTCTGCCCATTAATAACCTATAACCCAGACGACCCTTCTTTCAATACTTTAGCCGATAGATACCCAAGTAATATATTTGGATATTTTGGTTCCTACTTCGCAGATGGTTTGTATCAGAGTTTTGGTATTGCATCATGCTTGATACCTATAAGCTTTTTTGTATGGGGATATAATGCTTGGTATATGAAAAAAAGGTGGCTATATTTCAGGATAGTAGTGTTGCTGCTTTCTATTATATCATTATCGATAGCCTCCACTAAGATAAAATCTCATTATTTACCTGCTGGTACAGGGGGTACTTTTGGCACTATAGTTTCTCCACTCCTTGAGCATATGAATTCGGGGGCTTATTACGTCAGTATTTTTTCCACATTTATCCTATTATTTTTGCTGTTCGAGATAAAGTTTCCAGCATTCTTGGATGGTGTTATAAGATTCGGTAAAGCATTAACTTTCTTGCGGCCTTCATTTCCAGTGCAGAATAAAGTTAAGGCTCCAAAACCGGCATTTACTAGAAGGGCTCCATTTATAGACCAAGATGAATATGTTAAAGCACGAAGTACCTATTCATCGAATAAGGTAGAACAAGGTATATTAAAGGTAGCTGAGCCATTAAGGAAATATTCAGATGAATTATCCGAACTACCATCAGTTGGATTGTTAAGGCAACCCGATAACCAAAATATCAAAATCGAAACTGCAACTGAACTACAGCAGACTGCTAAAATGTTATTAGCAGTACTGGGAGATTTTGGTGTAAAAGGTCAGATTATTAATATTAGCCAAGGTCCGGTAGTGACTTTATATGAGTTTGAACCATCTGCAGGAACGAAATCTTCTAGGATAATTGGCTTGTCTGATGATATTGCTAGATCTTTATCTGCCATATCAACGAGAATCGCGGTAATACCAGGTAGAAATGTTATGGGTATAGAATTGCCCAACAAACAAAGAGCATTTTTCTGTTTAAGAGAATTAATTGAGACGCAGGAATATCAAGATACTAGTATTATGCTTCCCCTAATTCTAGGGAAAGACTTAGCTGGTAAACCATTTGTTGCGGATTTAGCAAAAATGCCACATTTATTAGTGGCAGGTACTACCGGTTCTGGTAAGTCAGTGGCCATAAATACAATGATAATATCTTTATTGTATCGCTATACACCAGAAGAATGTCGCTTAATAATGATAGATCCTAAAATGCTTGAATTATCAGCTTATGATGGTATACCGCACCTTCTTACCCCGGTAGTAACAGAACCAAGCAAAGCTGTGGTAGCGCTGAAATGGGCTGTAAAGGAAATGGAAAATAGATATAGGTTAATGTCTAATGTCGGGGTCAGAAATATTGCTGGTTATAATGCAAAAATTCTAGAAGCAGCTAAGGAAGGCAAAGTGCTGGAGCGTTTGATTCAAACAGGGTTTGATCCAGAAACTGGTAAACCTGTTTATGAAACTGTTTCAATTAGTATGGAAAAATTACCGTTTATAGTAGTGATAGTTGATGAGATGGCTGATCTTATGCTAGTTGCTGGTAAAGATATAGAATTATCAATACAAAGGCTAGCGCAAATGGCAAGAGCAGCTGGTATTCATATTATTATGGCAACACAAAGGCCGTCTGTTGATGTAATTACAGGTGTAATCAAAGCAAATTTCCCTAGTAGAGTAAGCTTTAAAGTCACCTCTAAAATTGATAGTAGGACAATTTTAGGAGAACAAGGAGCAGAACAGCTTTTAGGAATGGGCGATATGCTTTATATGGGGAATTCTGCGAAAATTACTAGAGTGCATGGACCATTTGTTGACGACAAAGAAGTAGAGAAAGTTACAGAATATTTGAGAAGTACAGGTGTGCCTGAGTATATAACAGCGGTAACGCAGCAACCAGATGAAGATGATCTTGAGATTGACAGTCAAATAGATGAAGGTAGTGATGAATCTTTATATAAAAGAGCTGTGCAGATTGTGCAAACTGAACGTAAGGTATCCATTAGCTATATCCAAAGATGTCTCCGTATTGGCTATAACAGAGCAGCAACACTTGTTGAAAAAATGGAACAGGATGGTATCATTTCTCCTGCCAATCATGCTGGTAAGAGAGAAGTATTGGTTGATGAATAATTATTGTATTAGTAACAGTTTATTTTATTATAAAGTTATACCATAACTTATCAGGAGGATGATATGACAACTGTACAAGGTCAATTTTGCTGGAATGAATTGCAAACGACAGATACTAACAAAGCTAAGGAATTTTATGGTAATTTATTGGGATGGACATTTCACGACCATAATACACCTAATATGCAGTATACTATGATCAAGGTAGATGGAAAGGATATTGGAGGGATTATGGCATGCCCTAGTAATGATAAAAAGGTTCCTCCGCATTGGATGAGCTATATAAATGTTATCGATTTAAATAGTACAGTAAAAAAAGCACAAGAATTGGGAGGAATTTTACAAGTGCCTCCTACTGAAGTTCCAGATATGGGAAGTTTTGCCCTAATACAAGATCCGACTGGAGCCTATATTGCATTCTGGCAAACTAAATAAGGTAAGTAACAGTTAACAGGGAATTTATTGTAGGTATTACAAAAGAGTATATTGACTACAGTTCTTAACCCTGTTTAGCTTTAAATCTTTTAATTTTCTTGTTAATAACAAGGATTTTCCCTTTTCTTTTCACAACTTGACAGTCTTTATCGCGTTTTTTTAAAGACTTTAGAGAACTTACAACTTTCATATGAATTACTCTTGACTATATAGGTATATTGTATTAATCAGAAGAGGGATATTAATGCTTTTTGTTAACTTAGTCAATCAAGAATTACCATTTCGTATAAGAACAGTTTTTAAAGATACTGTTTATTTGAAGTAATGAGTACGATTGGTATAGTAGACACAAGATTTGCTTTTTGGGTAGCTGCAGAGCACTTTTTTACAAATTAATAATAACATCTTTTTAAATATGTGTTAGAATCGCTCACAGGCTAATAAAATCATTTAGATTGATGGATAAAGTACTAAATTCGGTTCAGGAGTACATAAAATCTGGCCAATATTTTGTTGATGCTAGAAAATGGTATAGTTTTGAGTACGTCTATCCTGTGGTGCATAGATCATTGCTATTATTGTTTGCCTTGATTTTTATACCACTGCTGGTTAGTATACTAATTAATTTTGATTCATTACTGCCAGTAGTTCGCCAGGTACGTTATGCAATTAGATCTGAGGCCTTAAAAAATGCTACGATAATTAGTGCGAACCAAATTAAAAATAATCCTATAGGTTCTATTGCCGATATTATGCTCCGAAGTTATATAACGCATAGAGAATCGTATGATTATAATTTGCTACGACCACAGTTTTTATACGTGCAAAATAATTCTACTAGAATAATATTTAGGCAGTTTGCCAATTTTATGAATATTGATAATGCAGATTCTCCTGTGATGCGCTATCAGAAAGCTTTGAGAAGAACAGTGAATATATTATCAGTAAATTATAGTAAAAATAATGAGGCAATTGCAAAATTTGTCTCTACGGTAAAAAATACTACAAATGAGGTGGTAGAAAATATTGTGTGGGAAGCTTCAATTGGCTACGAAATAGATCCAATTAGTTTGCGACTACCACCCAATTCAAGGTTTAATTTTACTGTCACCAATTATAAATTAAAGCTAATAGAAGATAGAAGTAAAAAGTAAGATGAAGCATTTAGTAACATTTTTTATCGTAGCATTCTTTATAAATACTGCATGGGCCCTAAGGGAATCTCGACCTATGCCAGTTGATAGCAGAATGAGGGTTATGATTTATAATCCTGATGATGTATTCAAATTTGTAGGTTACTATGGCTATCAAGCCAGTATTGAGCTTGCAAAGGACGAAGAAGTAGTAAATATTTCCATGGGAGATACTACATCATGGCAGATCGTGCCATCAGGCAATAGGATTTTTATTAAGCCAATGGAGCAAGATGCTACAACTAATATGACAATTATTACTAATAAAAGAACATATTTCTTTGAGTTGTATGCAGCAGAAACATTGGATATGAGGGATCCAGAAATGGTTTTTAACTTAAGATTTATTTATCCTGATGATGAGAATTTGGGAGAGAATTTTCAGACTTATACTACTTCTGCATCCGCCTCCCCAGATCTTAGCCATCCTGAGAAATATAATTTTAATTATTCTATCAGCGGGAGTGAGGAAATTGCCCCAATTAAAATTTTTGATGATGGGGTGTATACTTATCTGCAGTTTAGAGATAAGAATGCTGAACTACCTGCAATTTTTGCCGTTGATGATGCGCTGAGAGAATCTATGGTTAATTACCGCTTAGCGCAAGATAATGCTAATATGGTCATTATAGAGCAAGTATTTGAGAAGCTGTCAATACGTCATGGTAAGAAAATAGTTTGTGTATTTAACGAGGCATTTAAGGCTTATTAGTGTCATTCTTGTGAAGGCAGGAATCTAGTATGTAATTTTCTGGTTCCCAGCTGCAGCAAGAGATGACATTATTGGGCGCAGGCATTACCAATACAACTATCATCCACAAAGTCAATGCCATAAATTACTTTCACTAGGAGAAGTATACATGCTTTTAGACACTGTACTAATATCAAAAATTTTATATTCTTTGACGTTAATAATACTAACTAGCGGGTTATTTATAATGCTGTCTAGTGACAACTATGTTCGTAAAATGATAGGGCTAGGGGTAATGCAAAGTTCTGTGCTAATTTTTTACCTTATACTTGGTAAAGTATGGGCAGGATTTGCGCCAATTCATAAGGAAGCTATTGTTACACCTTTATATTCTAGTCCATTACCGCAGGTTTTAATGTTAACTGCTATTGTTGTCGGCTTTGCGACTTTATCGCTTGGTTTGAGCCTAATTTATCGTATCTCACAAGCATTTGGTACTGTATCTGAGCATGAAATTCAACTTCATTATACCACTGTCAGTAGCCAGGATTGATGACATTAATTAAGCACTTTTCAGCATTACTAGTTTTACTCCCATTTTTTGGAGCATTATTTTCGGTGCTTACTTTTCGTTATGTCACCATTGCAAAAGTTATAGCCCTCATATCTGTCATAGCCAGTTTTTTATTAAGCATATATGGGTTATCTGCTATACCATCTGTGTATAATTTTGGTAATTGGCATTCTCCTATCGGCATAGAATACAGGCTTGATTACCTTAATGCTCCTCTAGTGATTTACCTTAATTTTGTACTATTATTTTTTTTATTATTTTGTTGTCGTTTAACCCAAGAAGCAATTGATACCATTGAACCAAGTAGGCAATCATTATTTTATGCATTATTGTTATTTGCTCATAGTGGCTATTTGGGGATGCTAGCAACTCATGACATTTTTAACCTGTACGTTTTTATTGAAATTTCCTCACTCAGTACATACGCGCTTATAGCACAAGGTAAAAATCCGAGAGCTCTAATTGGTGCTTTTGACTATTTAGTGCTTGGTACTATTGGTGCGACTTTAATATTGATTGCCATCGGTATGTTATTTAGCATTACCGGAAGCCTCAATATGTCAGATATTTTTACTCTGTTGACGTCACAGGACGATTCTAATGTTGTGATGTTAGGTATTAGTTTGTTCTTAATTGGTGCTTTACTAAAAATCGCTTTTTTCCCTATGCATTTTTGGATGATTAGAGCGTATCAGGCAACGGCTCCGATAATCTTAACATATATTGCAGGCATATCGAGTATTGTGGGTATTTACGTAATCTTGAGGTTTTTACACACTACCGTGCACTATAGCGCAGTGATGCCGATATTCGCAAATTTTATTAAACCGATTGCACTGGCTACTATTCTTGTTGGTACATATTTAGCGCTTAGGAGTAGTAAAGCCAAAGAAATTATCATTTATTCAACTGTAAGCCAAATTGGCTACATAATTCTACTACTGATAGTTCCTAATAGTGAGATATTATTATTTCTTTTTATATTCGCTGATAGCTTAAGCAAAATCGCCCTATTTTTTATCTTAGCATATACTGAGCAATATGGTAATAATAAACAAAGTGACCTTTTATGGCGTTGTTTAGTTGCCTTTAGCCTAATTTGTAGTTGCGGTATACCATTAAGTGGTATGTTTATAATTAAAATTAGTTTATTTGAGTTATTGGTAGCAAATAAACTGTGGCTAGAATTTTTTGCGGTGGTAATAAGTTCTTGCGGAGCATTGTTATATCATTACAAAGTTGCGCAAATACTTCTTGTCTCTCAGCATGGTGATAAGCAGTATTTAGACCCTCCTAAGAGGGGTAGTTACTATGGTCTCATTTTTATTAATATAGTTCAATTTCTTTTCCTAATACTGATGCAGAAAATAGAATTTGTCTATAGCATATTAAGAGGATAAAAGATGCATATTGCTGTTTCTCCTAATATTTTAGTCGTATCAACATTACTCCTTGGCTTATTAAATTTAGTAATATCCTTTACTAGTAAAAAAGACCATAATACCCGCAATTTCCTTTTAATTGTGGTCAGTAGCTTTTTTCTAATAAATATTTTAATTATAGATTGGCTATTCTTACAGGGAGTACGCGTACAATTATCACTCAGCTTATTTGGTGATTTTATTATAGGTTTTCACCTTGAAGCGCTCAGCCTTATTTTTGTTACTTTATTAAGCTTCTTGTGGATATGTGCCTTATTATATACTACTAAATACTTAGTAATAAATAATATCCCAAATACCGGGCGGTTTCTCTTCTTCCTTAATTTAAGTGTGTTATCAGGTATATTAATCGGTTTATCTTCTAATCTTTTTACAATGTTTATTTTTTATGAAATATTAACACTTTCCACTGCTCCGTTGATTGGTCATAGTGGTGGAGATAGTGTGATGGCTGGATTATATAAATATTTAAAAATACTGATGCTTTCCGGAATGTTATTATTTTTGCCAGCAATAATAATAATTTATGCCAAAGTAGGGCATGGCAATTTTGTACCTGATGGTTTTATAACTGACTATTTTTCTAAAACATATATAGTTTTTTTATTATTAATGTTCATTTTCGGTATAGCAAAAGCTGCTTTGTATCCGGTGCATCAATGGTTGCCTGCTGCTATGGTAGCTCATTATCCTGTAAGCGCCTTATTACATGCTGTAGTAGTGGTGAAATCAGGTCTTTTTTGCATTTACAAAATATTATTATACGTTTTCGGCTTAAAATATTTACACTCACTTTTTGTAGAATTTAACTGGCTTATTTTTATCCCGATTGTAACTATATTCTATAGTTCATTTCAAGCTTTAAAAAGCGATAATATCAAGAATATATTAGCAAATTCTACAATTAATCAATTGAGTATAGCGTTACTTAGTGCGTTTATGTTTACACCAAAATCTATGGGCGCTGCTATTTTACACTTATCATCTCACGCATTTACTAAAATTTGCCTATTTTATGGCATGGGTAGTATTTATAGTATAAAAAAAGCAAATCAATTGAATGACCTAATAGGGGTTTCACAGGAAATGCCAAAAATTAGTTTTATTATCTTGCTTTCTAGCCTCTCTCTAATTGGTATACCCCCCTTTGGTGGCTTTATAAGTAAATTTTATATCATGCTTGCTGCTGCTGAACAGAATAACACATTAGTGCTTGGCGCTTTAGCGATCACAAGTCTATTATCAGGAATTTATTTGATTAAAATGTTGTCTTTACTGTATAAACCGGCACTAAATTATAGACCAAAAGAAGCTTCTATTTTGCTAGAAAAGAAATTACCTATATCAATGTTTCTTAGCTTAATATTATGCTGCTTAGGGATAATTTGCTTTTATTTGATACAGGTTTTTATTAAGCAATTTTTTATCTATATAGGGTAATTATGGACAAAGTGATTGCAATAATATATCCAATATTAATCGCTTTACTATTAGTTAGTAACAATGGTTATGTAGTAATAAGCTTAACTGATTATCCATGGTCCTTTAATTTTAGTTATGAGAATAAACTCATAGGTTACGCTTTTCTTATTGTCACATTGGTAGCAAATCTATATGCAATTAGTCATAATAGAAAATTTGAGTTAATTGTAGGCTGCTTATATTGCTCTGCCTCTTTGCTTTGCTTATTTACCGAGGATTTTATTTTAATATTCATTGCTTTAGAATTAATGATGGTATGTGCTACCTTTTTAATTTTTTATGGTCAATATGCAACTAGTATGAGAGCCGCAAAGCAATATTTCCTAACACACTTAATAAGTGGTGGGCTGATTTTAATTGGCATTAGTTATATTATTACCCATAATGCTGATGGACATATTATGCTGCTTACTCCTTTAATAGAAAGGCACGATAGCGCATTCATATTTTATACGCTAGTAGCTTGCGGCTGTTTAATTAATGTTGGCATTGTACCATTTAAC
>JAJZHL010000030.1 GCA_021804505.1 Pseudomonadota bacterium
CTAACTGAGGTATTCCTGAATTTAATACTGCAATACCATCCTTCGTTAAATTTTCAGAGAATAATTTTAATTTGGCAAGCAGATAATCTTCCATATTTTTATGGTAGTCCAGATGATCCTGACTAAAACTAGTAAAGCAGGCTGCCTGCACTTTTATCCCATGCATTCGTTCCTGATCAAGTCCATGACTGGAAGCTTCAAAGGCGACATGATTAACATTATTTTTGGCTAGATGATGCAATATCTGTCTAAGGCTAATTGGATCTGCAGTAGTAAGTGAGGGTGTTTGAGCCAGAATATCTTGGATAATCGGTATTTTAATATTTTTAGGATATTTCACGCCAACAGTGCCAATCGCCCCACTAGATACTCCTAAAAGTGAATATAGCTGCTCGCAATACGATACCACAGAGGTTTTACCGTTAGTACCAGTTGCAGCTATCATATGTTTAGGTAGTAGTGGATATAGAATTCCTGCTGCGGTAGCTAGTGAAGTTCTTGCATTATCTACCAAAATCACTTCAGCATTGCTAGTGGAGTAAGGGGCACTAGCTGGATCATCTGTAAAAATCAGCCTAACCCCTTTCTTGATTACTTCAGGAATATATTGGTTGCCGTCTGATTGGGTCCCTTTAATAGCAAAGAATGCAGAGCCTTCTGATTTAACTAACCGAGAGTCATAACATAGCTCTGTAATCTTGTAGTGATCTAATAATTTTTTCAACTTTAATATGGCCTATTTTGGTGTAATAGCTTATTTTAGTACATACCTTTTTATTTCTTTTAGTTGGCCTGCATAAAATATGATGTTAAAAAGAAGAGATTTTTTAATTCTACTAGGCAACAGTATAGATCATTTTGATACTGCCATCTATAGTTTTATTGCTCCAATTTTGTCTCTGGCATTTTTCCCTAATGAAGAGCCAGTAGTGGGTTTAATTCTAATATATACTATACTCACCACTTCCGTTATTACCAGGCCTATTGGTTCTATAATTTTTGGCATAATTGCTAAAAGATTAGGGCCGCATTTAGCATTATCCTACTCTTTGTTTGGGGTGGCAGTTACTACTATTTCTATAGGATTTATCCCTAATTACGAAATGGTCGGTAGTGCATCAGTTGTAATGCTCACTATTGTGCGTATGATCCAAGGGATTTTTGCTGAAGGTGAATGTACAATCTCGAAGTTATGTATACTGGAAGATAAACCTCAATCAGACGCGTTTAAGGCTTCCTACCTATATCAGCTTTCAACTATGGCTGGAATCATTGTTGCCTCATTTGCCAGCAGCATTATTATTGCTCATAGTAGCCATGAATGGTGGAGGCTAGCCTTTATACTTGGGGGCAGCTGTGGTGCTATAGGATTTTATCTCCGCAGCAGCGCGGTTAAACTATACTCAAAGGATCCTTCTAATTGGAGCGTAAAACAACGAGTGAGCGAGCGGAGCGTAGATAAGCTACGTGAGCACGCGAATCCGCCCACGTTTTACGAAACCAATTTGGAGGAGCAGAAGAGTATGCATATTGGGATTGAACCGCAAGGTGGATTTGGTAAGACTATGCATATATTATGGTCTAATAAGTTAAACCTCTTGCGGATATCCATAATTACTGGCTTTTCCTATATGACCTATGTAGTACCATTTGTAGTAATGAATAATTTTGTGCCAGACATAACTAGTATATCATTTCAAACAATGATGAATTGTAACACTCTTTTATTAATCCTAGATGCAATTATGATTCCAATAATAGGCTACTTACTTAGAGGTCATAAGCCAAAGCATATTATGATAATAGGTTGTTTAGTATTATTTATTAGCATAGTGCCATTATGGTTTTTTATGGAAAATGGAACAATAAATTATATTAATATTGTTCGTTTGTGGGTAATTATTTTAGGAGTAATATTTTTATGTCCGTTAAATTTATTACTAGGCTCTATTTTAAATAATAGAGATAAATACATGGTTATCGGTATCGGGGATGCCATAGGTACTTCAGTTTTTGGTAGGTTTACCCCAGCGATATGTATAGCCCTTTGGCATTTTACCTCTGCCCCCTTGTCCATAGCATTTTATATTGCTTTTATCAGTTTAGTTACAATTTGGGCATTAAATAGTTTGAAAGTACATTGACATAGCGATAACCACAATAGAACTTGTGTTGGTGCTAGTTTTAGCATAATATGAATATGCTAAAACTAGGTGTTTTGGCACAACAATTTAAAACAAACGGAGTATTGATCATGTTACAAGAATCGAATGACCTAAAGTGTCGAAGATTATTATCAAGTTTAAATTTAAATAGTGTAGCTTCTGCACGTAATACCACTCCCATATATCCTTTCCCTACAACTACATTTATTCATTGGCTGTAAAGTCATTTCACTAACATTAATTTTTTATATTTAAGTTTTTTGTTTAGTTATACGCTTGCCGTTTAAGGTTTATAGTAAATTAACTGAAACGTATTATCTGTAAGTATTAATAACGTTGTCTTACGCTTCGGTCGTGGCACCGAATATTAAGATGTCATAATACCTTTTCGGGTAATCTGGCTTAGTTAGTATACGCCTGGCTTCGCGTGTAATGTATTTAATTATTTATTTTACAAGGAGTAATATTATGGACCAGGTAATAGACTCTGTTGATTTCCAGGAATCTATCGCTGAGGAATCGCAGAGAGTTAAAAAATTTCCTAACTTTTTGAAACTGCTGTTTTTTGTGGAGATGTGGGAGCGCTTTAGTTACTACGGTATGAGAGCGTTGTTAGTAATTTTCCTTACATCTCAGCTTGGCTTTGAAGACAAAAAAGCATATGCAATATATTCAGTATTTGCAGCTATTGGTTATATGGGGCCTGTACTTGGAGGCGTGCTTGCTGACAAGTTACTTGGCTTTCGTAATATGGTGCTTATAGGAGGTGTGATCATAACACTTGGTCATGCTTCTATGGTGTTGGTAGAGCTTAACCAAGATCTGATCTATCTAGGTCTAGCGCTTATTGCCGTGGGGACAGGCATGTTCAAGGGTAATATAACGAACTTATTAGGCTCATGTTATGATGCCCATGACCCAGAAAGGGCTAGAGGATTTACCCTATTTTATGTTGGCGTAAATTTAGGTTCCTTTCTAGCTGCAATTTCTTGTGGTTTTGTAGCTCATTTGTACGGCTGGCATTATGGCTTTGGTCTAGCTGGTATAGGTATGGCTGTTGGCCTCTTCACCTTTATTAAATTTGACTATGTGCTGCAAGATAGAGATATGGTAACAAGACCAGATATAATAAAGAGAAAATTATTAAGAATAAACACCCAATATATGGTATTTAGTGGGTGCATTCTTTTAGCTATAGTAGCGGCGAAGGTTATTATGCATAGTGAAACTTTCGCTAATATCTTAGCAGTAACTGGAGCGTTTATTTTTAGTATTTTCGCTTACTTATTATTTAGATTACCTGGGCAGCAGAGGCGCAACCTCCTGGTACTTAGCTTACTTATAGTATTTTTTATGCTATTTTTTGCTTTAGAAATGCAGCTTGGGTCTTTGATCAACTTGTTTACTCAGCGTAACGTTGTAAGTGAGGTATTAGGTATACCAATTCCAGCTGCTGTATCTCAGGCTATCAATCCTTTATCCATTATAATACTTGGAGGAATGCTTGGGTTGTACATGAAGTTTGATCGTAAATATTCCACTGCAATTTTTGCTTTTGGGGTACTAACAATGTCTATATGCTTCTTCGTGTTGTATCTAGGATGTTTGAATGCCAATAGTGAAGGTAAAGTAGAATATTTGTACTTATTAATCGGCATATCCTTTATGGGGCTTGGTGAGCTCTGCATTGGTCCCTTACTTCAAGAACAAGCAACGCTACTTGCTCCAAAGGGATTAAAAGGTATGATAATGGGAATAGTTATGCTGGCTCTTGCTTTTTCAAATTTAGTAGGAGTGATAATAGCAAAATTTATGAGTGTTCCGGGGGTTAATGGTGAAGTAAATCCTCTTGAATCCTTGGCTATTTACCAGGAGGGATTTAGAGATATAGCTTTATTT
Source organism: Pseudomonadota bacterium (assembly GCA_021804505.1). Lineage (GTDB taxonomy): Bacteria > Pseudomonadota > Alphaproteobacteria > Rickettsiales > Rickettsiaceae > Tisiphia. The sequence goes on from JAJZHL010000030.1 coordinate 4,065, forward strand.
AACCTTGGGCTAGTCGCTGTATTTCTATTATTTTATAAGTTTATTAATAAAGTGATAATTAGGCAGTAAGTGAGGTCTACGCCAGTGTCCCATCGGACACTGGTGAGTGGTTGGATTTTTGCAATTCCTGCGCCTCTTATGTCATTCCTGCGAAGGCAGGAATCCAGTCTATTGTTATATTAGATCCTGAAATAAATTCAGGATGACAAGCCAGGAATTCAGGATGACATTTACACCACAAGTCATCCTGAACGCCACCACAAGTCATCCCGAACTTGATTCGGGATCTCCTGGATCCCAGCTTTCGCTGGGATGACAGGGGAAAGGGCATGACAAAGGGATAGGTTGGGGATGTCAAGGGATCCCTTACATCATTCTTTATGCTTTCTCCGGTGTTCCAGTTCCGTCCTTAGAATCTTCTACACCTAACAGTTGAGCCACTTCTTCTTTGTGGTCATAGGCGTATCTAACCCCGGCCAGGGCTGTAAGTAGAGTAATAGCTTTAGGCAAATAGTTGTTACCAGGTTTATCATCAGCCCCACTGCTGCTTAACTCGTTCAACTTGGCTGCTGCTTCCTTGTCAAAAGCTTCTTTTTGTTGTTGCAGTTCTTTAGTGTTCTGTGGTTGTAGTTCATTTATCTTTTGCTGTATTTGTTGGGCCTCCTTCTCACACTTCTCTTTTGCTTGACGCAATTCTTCAAGATTTTCTGGTTTTGGAGCGTTACCTATCTCTTCCTGTTTTGCTTTTGCCTGATTGCTAAAGCCTTCTTGTTGCTGTTTCAGCTCTTCAATATCCTCTTGTTTTGGTGCGCTATCTATCAGCTGTTGTATCTCTGTTGCCTTTTCTGTAAGCTGCTGTTTTTCGTTGCGCAGTGCTTCAAGATTCTCTACTGGTTGTGGAGCGTTACCTATCTCTTCCTGTTTTGCTGCTGCCTGGTTTTCGAAGTATTCTTTTTGTTGTTGCAGTTCTTTAAGATTCACTGGTTGTCCTGCCTTAGTTATCTCTTCTCCTTTTTGACTGACCAGCGCTTCAAGCTCGGTTTTTTGCTGGGTCAGTACCTCGATATCTGCTTGTTTCGGTGCATCGTTTATCTGCTTTCGTATTGCTTCAACCTGCTCCTCAAGCCGCCCTATTTCTTGTTCCAGTTCGGAAGTGTCCTGAGGTTTGTCTGCATTCTTAATCTCTTCTTCTTTTTCTCCTAACTGTTTTTCAAGCGCTACTTTTGCTTCTTTCAGTTTTTGTTTATTTTTCTCTCGTGCCTTCTGTATAGCTAGATCTTTTGCTGCTATCTCTGTATTCAACATGTCTATTTCTTGTTGTAATTCTTCAATTTTCTCTTGTTTTGATACTTCCAATGTTATCGCTGTCTGTTTTTCTTCTATCTGCTTCTTAATCTTCTCCTTTTGGTTCGGCAGAGTGTCGGTAGCTTCTTTTAGCGCTGCTACTGCCTTGTCTATCTCTTCCTGCTTTGCTGTAACCTGCTGTTCAAGCTTTAACTTTTCTTCATTCAGATGTTCGAGAATCTCGTCTTTTTTTTCTGCTTGTGTGATCTCTAACTGTTTTTCTTCTGCTTTCTTTTGAAGCTCAGCTTTTTGCTCTTGCAACTCTTCAAGTGTTGTTTGTTTTTGTGTTTCCTCGTCTATCTTTGTTTGTAGTTGTTGAGCTTTTAGTGTCAACTCTTCGTGTTGGGTTTTGAGAGCGTTATCAGCAGCATGTCGCTGTTGTACTGCTGTGTCTATTTGAGGCTGTAGCTCTTCTGCCTGCCTTACAAAATCATCTTTTTCTTCTTCAAGTTTGGTAATCGCTAGTTGCTTTTCTTCTTGCGGTTTTATCTTCTCTTGCACTTTAGCTGCGTTCTCCTCAAACTTCTTTTTTTGTGTTTGCAGTTCTACAACTGCCTCTTCTCCAGCTCCTGCTTTTAATATCTCTCCCTGTGCTGCTACTGCCTTGCTCAAAGCCTCTTGCTTTTGTTTTTCCAGCGCAGCAAGCTTTCTTTCTTTAATATTTTTGCTAAACTTATTGCTTAGATATTTTAGTCCTAGATACTCCATTGCAAGAACCGTAACTGTTGTTGCAGCTAGTATAGCTAAACTAGGAAGATTTACTTTTGTTGGTATAGGTAATTCTTTTGTCATAACCATTCTCCATTTTTATTATAAATTCTATAGTACACATTTTTGTTCGCATAAAATAGGATATTTATTATTAATAATCTACTACTTTTTTTCTAATTATAGTTAGGTTAAGCATTTCCGCCTTTAAGTAATGGTTCTAACGGCAATTATTTTCAGATAATTATTTAGAGTAGTCAGCAACCTATTAGATGGTTATAATACTTACTTAAATGTAATAAAAAGCAATTATGAATTTTATCGACGAAGCTAAAATATATTTAAAAGCAGGAGATGGTGGGAATGGAGCGGTTAGTTTCCACCGAGAAAAATATATTGACATGGGAGGACCGGATGGAGGCGATGGAGGGCGCGGTGGCAGTATATATATTCAAAGCAGCTCTCATTTAAATACTTTAGTTAATTTTAGGTATAAGCAGCATTTCAAGGCTGAGAATGGTGAAGGAGGAAAGGGCTCAAATAGGAGCGGTAAATCACGTCCTCCTTTAGTGCTGGAAGTCCCAATCGGTACACAAATATTTTCAGAAAATGGTGACATCCTGCTATACGATTTTACCTCAGATGGACAGTTGTTCGAAATAATCAAAGGGGGGAAAGGAGGGCTTGGTAATAGCCATTTTAAATCATCAATTAACCAAGCACCAAGGCGTAGAACTGAAGGAGAGGTTGGTGAGGAAATGTGGGTGAATTTACGGCTTAAGCTGCTTTCTGATGTTGGTTTAGTAGGTTTGCCCAATGCCGGGAAATCTACTTTCCTTGCCTCTACTACTTCGGCAAAGCCTAAAATTGCTGATTATCCTTTTACTACACTCGCCCCTAACCTTGGAGTAGTATATGTAGATGAAGAGGAATTTGTGATCGCAGATATTCCAGGGTTAATAGAGGGAGCTCATCTTGGGCATGGTCTTGGTGATAAGTTCTTGAAGCATATTGAGAGATGTAATTTGCTTATACATTTGATTGATGCGACAGCCGAGCAGGTAGCGCACTCTTACCAAATAATTAGAAAGGAGCTTGAATCTTATTCGAATATACTTGCACAAAGAACGGAGATAATTTGTCTTAATAAATGTGATATGTTATCTGACGAAGAAATAGCAGGTAAAGTTGCAGAGTTAAAGAAAATCTCATCAGCAGAAATCTTCTGTGTTTCTGCTTACACAAAGATGGGCCTCAATCTACTACTTAAGAAAGTGCTAGAGATGGTTAAGGAGTTGAAGGAATATGAGTAAACTCAACGTCACCCACGTGTAGACAGGGATCCAGAAAATCTTTACAGACTGGATTCCTGCCTACGCAGGAATGCCAATATGTCGTATTTCCTAGATTCTCGCCTATGCTAGAATGCCATAGAAGCAGTAAAAACCTACTTTATCCCTAGCTTTAGGCCCACAATCCCTATCAATATCATGCCAACAAAAATGGTGTTAGCGATGGAGAAAGGGTCCTTAAGTATTAGCACACCATAGGTATATACGCCTACTATACCTATGCCCGTCCATACGGCGTAGGCCACACTTATCGGAATAGTTTTGACAGCAAGGCCTAGAAAAATTACGCTTAAAACCATAGCAACTATTACTAAGACTAAAGGCAAAGTAATTTTAATTTCATTGATATGCTTTATTCCTACCGCCCAGAATATCTCACATATTCCAGCAATAAATAGATATAGCCAAGCCATTTTCGTATCCAATAAATAGGTTATTTGCAGGTAAGTTAGCTTATATTTTGGACTTATGCAAAACAATTATATCGCAGACAATATATATAGACTTTGTCGACAATTCATGATACAAAGGGGACCCGAGCATGGGCGCAACTAACCTACGTAGAGTAATAAGCTGTCCATTTCAAATTATAATCATACTTACCCACAATATTAACTAAATAAGCTGAGGCTTTTGTCTTATGGTTGCAAAATTTATTTTTATCACTGGTGGAGTTACCTCATCACTAGGCAAAGGCATTACAGCAGCTTCCCTTGGTGCGCTACTTCAGGCTCGGGGTTTCAGTGTTATTTTACGGAAACTGGATCCTTATCTTAATGTAGATCCTGGGACAATGAATCCTTATCAACATGGCGAGGTCTTTGTGACTGAAGACGGTAGGGAAGCAGACTTAGATCTTGGCCACTATGAGCGATTCACTGGAGTTAATACTACTGCAGATGATTGCATAACAACAGGACAGATATATAGTAATGTGATTGCTCAAGAAAGAAAAGGTGGTTACCTTGGAGCAACTATACAAGTTATCCCGCATATTACAGATGAAATAAAGAAATTTATTTTAAATAAAACAGAAAATCATGATTTTATTTTATGTGAAATTGGAGGAACAGTTGGAGATATAGAGGGTTTGCCGTATTTAGAAGCTATTAGGCAATTAAGAAATGAGCTAGGAAGGGAACGGTCTTTGTACGTGCATCTGACTCTATTACCCTATATCCATGCAGCAGAAGAAATTAAGACCAAGCCAGCACAGCATTCAGTTAAACAGTTGCTAAGTATAGGAATTCAAGCGGATATATTAATTTGTCGTAGTGATCGTGCCATTCCTGAAGAAGCACGGGTAAAACTAGCACAATTTTGTAATGTACATAGCTTAGATGTTATCTCAGCATTAGATGCAAAAAATATATATTATATACCAGTACAATATAATCAAGCAGGGCTTGACCAGCGTGTGTGTAAATATTTTCATCTTGATCGGTTCCCGCCTGACCTAAGTAAGTGGCATACTATTATACAGAAGATAGAAAACCCTGCCTACACCACTACTATAGCTATAGTAGGGAAATATATTAAATTGAAGGATGCATACAAATCTCTTATTGAGGCCATAACACATGCTGGTATTGCAGCGCAAGCTAAGATTAACTTCATCTGGATTGATACTGAGCAAACGGATGATATTGCAGAACAGTTGCAATTAGCTAATGTGGATGGGATTATTATACCAGGCGGTTTTGGTGTTCGTGGTATAGAGGGGAAAATCACCGCTATTAAATTTGCTCGCCAATCCCAAATTCCTACTTTAGGTATTTGTTTGGGTATGCA
>JAJZHL010000031.1 GCA_021804505.1 Pseudomonadota bacterium
GAAGGGCCATCGCTCAACGGATAAAAGGTACTCCGGGGATAACAGGCTGATGATTTCCAAGAGTCCATATCGACGAAATCGTTTGGCACCTCGATGTCGGCTCATCACATCCTGGGGCTGGAGAATGTCCCAAGGGTTTGGCTGTTCGCCGTTTAAAGTGGTACGTGAGCTGGGTTTAGAACGTCGTGAGACAGTTCGGTCCCTATCTGCCGTGGGTGTAGGAAGTTTGAGAGGATCTGCCTTTAGTACGAGAGGACCGAGGTGGACGTACCTCTGGTGGACCAGTTGTCGCGCCAGCGGCATAGCTGGGTAGCTAAGTACGGAAGGGATAACCGCTGAATGCATCTAAGCGGGAAACCCACCTCAAAACTAGACTTCCCTATCAGAGCCGTGGAAGACCACCACGTTGATAGGCCAGGTGTGGAAGCGCGGTAACGCGTGTAGCTAACTGGTACTAATAGCTCGATTGTTTTACTTTGCTGAGATTGTACTTGTGTACAGCATTAATTCTGTAAGAAAAACACTAATAGTTTTCAGTTTTACCAACAACGCATACTATTCTATATTAGACTTATTTCAAAACTCGCTTATGGTAGGCGATTTGCAGAAGGCTTGGAACCTCATTTCGCAGCGTATTTGAATGACGCGCACGATTTGAGTACCGAACCGATGTACGAATCACCAGCAAAAGTAGAGTTTCAGAAGAAGTATAATAACAGTTTGTATTGCTAGCTTGGTGGTTATAGCATGAGTGCAACACCCGATCCCATACCGAACTCGAACGTGAAACCTCATCGCGCTAATGGTACTATGCCCTGAGGCATGGGAGAGTAAGTCGCTGCCAAGCTTGCAATACAAATTGTTATCGCAAATTTTTTGTAAAAATTTCTACCATCTATATCAGCCATAAAAATTATTTTGATCTAGCAGCAGTAAGCTGCCTATTTTAGTAAATTTTTAAATTCCTATACTATAAAACATCACAATATATAAAGTAAAAATGAGCGTTATTAAAATTTTAGCGAAGCATTTTATGACGATTTTACGAGCTATTTACCTAGCAATAGACCTCAATGTCATGAGGGCAGTGTGAGTGAAGTTCATAAGAGGCTAGAAACTATAGATAAGACGTTACCTACTTTTAATCTTGAATTTACAGGCAAAGAGGAGGATCGTCCGCTTATTAATGCTGTTATGTCTCATTTGAGAATCCCTTCTAATACTCAAATCAAAATTAAATATGACAGAGAATCATCTACATCTACTAGTGTGTTATATTCTATAGAATACAACGATACACAGTTAATCCTTAAGTTCTTAGATCAGCCAATGTTGCATGAAAATATTATTAAAGTTAGGAGTTACATACAAGGGCAAGACGAATTTAAAGCATTAAAAAATACCATCGTTTTACCCATTTTAACAGGTAAATTTAATAATATATATTATGAGGTTCAGCCCAAAGCACCAGGACTGTCTATTGATAAAATATTGATCCAAAGAGCTTAGTTCAGAATATTTAAAAGAGTGTTTTGTTAAATTGGGGCAAACTATCTCTTCTATTCACCTAAAAGGAAGCATTGATAAATCTGTAGTCGATTTAAGTAAAATTAAAACTCTGCTTATTCATAATGATTTACATGGAGGCAATATTTTTTATGATGGTCAGTCAATTTATTTGATCGATAACGAGGAGTTTGCGCGAAGCATACAGAATCCTACTAACGTCTCATCTGATTTGCGTAGCATATTATTTCAAACTACATACCTGCATGTTTTATTTTTTGCAACCGAACAAAACACAGCTACACAAAGGAAGGAATTGTTTGATTTTACTAAATGTTTTTTTAAAGGTTATACAAGCAATTTAAAAGGTATCAATTTTTCAGAATATTTATATTCTTTTATTGATCAGTCAAGCAGTAAACTATGTCAAATAGACACGAACGAACCTTTATTACCTCTTGAGGAAAGAGAGAAATTAGTTACTGAATTAAAGCAATACGTAATAACAGATTTAATATCAACAAAAAATACATATTTATTTCAGCAAGAATCTGCGCCTGGTAATTTGGTTGATACTCAAAATTCTACAGACACTACATCTACTATTCCTTCTATGAAGTCTGGTGAACAAATACAGTCTTTGCAATTAGTAGAGATAATAGGAGATCATGTCATACTCACCACCAACTGGGACATTCCTGGTTATTTTGTATAGAAGTAAGAGAAGAAACGCACTGGCAGGGAAAGATTATTATGTGCTAGGAAAGATAATTTTACTTCTTAAGAGTAGTTTCCAATTTTGCCAACCATACAGTTGCAGCGCCACATGCAGGATCAGTGCTTTTATAATCAATCACTGTGAACTTATATTGCTTTAATAACTCTTCGTACTCAGCAGGAGAAAGCGAGGCATGGTAAAGTTTTTCGCCACCATATTCTCACCAGCCCAGAATCCGATAGAGAAATTCTGGGCTAATATGAAACGATGGATTAAGAATAGAATCAACGAATTCAGTAAGCTTTACAAAGCAATTATAGAGTTCTTTTGTCTATGCTAATCCTACTTAAGTTGCAATACAATTAAATATAAGGCTAATGTATAAAACATGAATAAATTTTATTAGAAGGGATAAAATGTTAGATATTATAAGTGATATGCTAACCATAATGTTTGAGGTTTGGGAGATTTATCAAAGGAATGATATAGCTATTGATAATAAGCCAGACTCTCTGGGTAGGACTGGTCTGCATGTAGCTGTTTATTCTCGTAATATCACACAAGTGCAGCTTTTGGTAGAACAAGGTGCTAATATTAATGCAAGAAGCAACGATGGAATAACTCCCCTGTATCAAGCTGTTCATTCTGGGTATACGGACATAGTGAAGTTTTTGGTAGAACAAGGTGCTGATATTAAGGCAAAAAACTCTAATGGGTACACTTCTCTGCATCTAGCTGCTATGAATAATAATATGGATCTGGTAAAGTTTTTGGTAGGAAAAGGTGCCGATATTAATGAAAAAAACAACTATGGTAACACTCCTCTGCATCTAGCTGCTCGTTTTGGGCATGAGGAAACAGTGAAGATTCTGGTAGAAAGCCAACAGGAAAATCTATTGTTAATTAATTCTTTGGACAGTGATAAACATTCTATAGGCTATTATACTAACAATCCAGTTATGCAACAGTTTCTATTTAAGCATGGTATGATACCTGAACAAAAAAAAGTTGAGACGCGCAGTTTACTCAAAATTACTGAGGACAGACAATCTGTTCACGATGGTGTTGTGGTAAAACGCGCAGATTATGTTACCAATCTACTTGTAGAATTTACAGGTACAGCAATTAAAAAAGAAGAGTTGGAAAGGGTTGCGGCTGCTTTTCAGAACAAGATAGATAAATTATTTAATGATCCATTAAAAATTAAGTTACTTGATTTATCAGAACAAGAGAAGAATAGTATTGCAGAGACAGTCAAATTATCAGCAGAGACTAAACAAAATAACGATCAGTTTGTCCTTGAAATTCTTAACCAAGCAAAAAATATACTTCAAGAGAAATATCTTAACAAGCCCAAAGGTAAAGTTGTTGATAATTCCCTCCCAGCATTACCAATTCAATATAGCTGGGTAAAAGGACAAGAGAAATATATAACTATACCAGAAACTATTGGTCGCGTTTTACTGCTAATAGATAAATTAGAAATGCCTTATATAGCTAAACAAGAATTGTTAGTCACTCTTATGATGCAAAGTAATGAGGAAGAGTTAAAAGAGCCTTTAAAACGCATTCAATCGCTGCTTAATGATGATACTATTACCTTAGAGCAATTAACTAAGAAGGAGCCATGCCATAAACTATTGAATAAACTAGCTAATCAAGATAAAGCTGATGAGGAAGTGACTAAGCTATTTTCTAATATTAGTAGTGGCTTAGATATAAAAGAAATATGGCAGGAGCAGAAAAAGTTTAAACTTGCTGCCGCGATTTATATAGCTGGCACAACTTATGGTGAAAATAACAGTGCTTGCTTGGTAGGTATATGGCAGCAACTTATTGCAAGTATCATTGAAATCAATAGTACTTGGGGAGATGAGTTCGTGAAGTATAACGAGAAACAGCGTAATATGTTAGTTCAGGAGGCTAATTCTATTACCAAAATAAGTATTGAGGCTTTCGTAGAAGATTTAGCAAAAAAACTGATAGAACTATCTGCCGATCAGCCGAACCTAAAAGGTGCTTTATACGACCTTTCTTTAGGTATGTTATATATTAATGAGCCTAACAGCATTACGTTAGAACAGCAAAAGATTTTAACAAAAATTAATACTTTTTTCACTGAGAAGATAAAGACATATTTACCGTCTTATACTGCTGGAGTACCAACAGAAGCAAGTTATAAAATACTAATCGATGCATTAACTGCTTCTGTGCCAATGAAAGCTTTTGGACAAGAATGTATGAAGCAAGAAAATGATTCTTCAAAGGGTGCAGGCTCTGGTACGACTCTATATGAAAGTGAGAGCTATTGGTATGAGTATAGTAAGGTTGCTATAAAAGAAATGCTGGAAATTAGACTAAAGAGCCTGGGTGGGAATACAGAGAATGTAAAAGTACTCTATCCAAACTATATTTTTAGTGAGAAAACTACTGCACTTTTTGTTAGAGATTTAGTTGCTCAGATAAGTGGAGCAACTACTGGAAAATATGGAGGAGGTGCTGCTGTTCTCAAATTACTAATACCGGTTAATCTGAATAACCCGCACTGGGTAGGGATGACTGTAGAATTTACTGATGGTAAGATTAAAGTTACCTATATGGACTCTGAAGACACTCTTATTCCTAATTCTCTTAGAGATGGATTAAAGACAGAACTAGCACGATTCGACCCTAATTCAACAATAGAAATAGCAGAAAAAGCGGTAGAGAAACAAAAGTATAATAATTGCGGTTTACATGTAATTGAACTTGATTGCTGCAGTTGCAGGTGAGGAGGCGCGAATACCTGAAAAAGAAGCCTTAAAAGTACATTCAATGTTATTTGAACAATTTTTACTATTTAAAGAAGTTTGGAAGGCAAAAGAGAAAGATAAAAATGAACTACCAAAGCCTGAAGAAAATGTTTTGGGAGCAGAACAACGCACAAAGAAGCTGGTAGATCAGCATCTATCACACACAGACCGGCAAACACCATCTGAACCAAGTTATTCTTTAGAAAAGCTGGTAGATAATTTGCGTATGTTTGTGCATGATAGTGCTGATGAGATTATAGAAGTTATGCGTACTGTATTACATGCTGAAGGCTGTGCTGTACCATCTAGAACAAACACCCAAGAATTAAGAAAAACTGTGGCACAGTACAAGTTTGATAAACAAGATAATTCGGTAGCTGAACCATTAGAAGATCTATCGTCTTTAACAAGTTTGCTTGAAGAAATAGTACTGGCTGGAGGGAATGTCGAATTCTGCTTATAACAATTAGGTTGAGATCTGAGGCTAACAAAAGTAGCTTGTATACTGCTGATACTTCAAGAATTGTTTTACCAAAATTTAGAAATCTCCGCTCCTCATCTACCTAAAAGTACACTGCGGTGCTAAGGTTCTTATTTTGATATCCAATTCTTGGATTATCAAGAGTATAGTGTAAATTACAGTTCTGTTGTAAATAGGTGTTTGGTATAAGGCATTATTAAATAATAAAGTCATGGTAGGAAAATCAGGCTAAGAAGTATTTGGACTGAATAGAATATGCTACGAATTAATATCTTCCAAAACAATCGTCGAATCGGCAAGTTTTGTGATTTTCTCTATCTTCAGTTTGGCTTCTTGCAATTTCTTTTCACAATGTTCTTTCAGTAGTACTCCTCGCTCAAAACTGATAATAGATGATTCTAGGGTTTCTTCACCAGTATCAATCTTCTTAACAATATCCTTAAGCTCAGCCAAAGCTGCTTCAAACGACATATCTTTTATAGTTGTTGAATTTGACACAATTTTCCAAGAATTATAAGTTAATTACCAATATATTTTCTATCTAATTCTTTGTATAACTTGTAGATAGCCATTTCACTATCTCTAATTTTTTTACTAGCTTTTTTAAGCAGTTGTTCTGAGGAGCTTTCAGTTAGTTGAATCGATGATTGAAGTTGTTCAGCGATTCTCTTAAGAGATTCCTGAGTATCTAAAAAAGACTTGTTTAATTGTGCTCTAATCGAAATGGAGCGTTGATCCATTTCATTTAGCTTTACATATATAAGCTTTATCAATTGATCAACTTTTGTCTGTAATAAGCTCAGTTGCTCTTTACGTCCTTCTATTATATATTGGCTTGTTTCTTGTATCTTCGCTTGTACCCTTATTGGTGGTGTACGTTCTAAATCCCAAGCCAGACCAACTTTACTCATCAAATATATTATCCATTTATGCACGTCGAACTGATACCACTTGGCTCCATTACGGTAATCTGATGGGAATGCATGATGAAAATTATGCCAGTTTTCTCCTAGCAAAAACAGTGCCATCCACCAGATATCTCCAGCGGTGCCTTTATAATATTTTTTACTTCCGGTAAAATGGCATAGAGAATTAACGCAGAAAGTTGCATGTTGCTGGATGGCTCTTCCTATACCAATAAATAAAAAGCCGGCATAGGCGGCCATAACAGTGCCACCAAGTAGATATCCGATTAATGCTGGAAATGCAGTATTCATAAATATAGCAATAGACCAATAATGTTGTAATTGCCATTTTAATAACTGATTACGGCCAAGCTTAACCATAGTTACTCTATCGATAGATTTATAGCTGCCGCCAATTATCATCCAGCCAATATGCGCCCACAAAAAGCCAACAATTTTATTTTTAAATTTTAAAGGAGTATGAGGATCCTCTTCCTTATCCGTATAAGTGTGATGTTTATAGTGATTCGATGCCCAAGATAAAACAGGCCCTTGCAGAGTAGCCCCAGACATCATTACCAGAATAAACTCGACGAATTTGTTTGTTTTATAGGAGTGATGTGACCATAACCTATGTAACCCGATGCCTACAGCGATATTAGAACCGTAATATCCGGCTATAGCAAGACTAATTTCAAAGATACCAATGTGATTATGGTCTAAATAGTTTATAGCCAGGATTAGGAGTATAATAGGATAGAATATAAGTACAAAAGTAGCGCGCCAATCAATATTGTGCATAAATCAGACTTTTTAATTTTTATAAATTTTAATATATTATACACTAAAGTGCAAGCATATTTTATATATCACAGCCTTACCTTCGTACCTTATTCCATAACTTGGTCAAAGAAATTTTGAGCTTTCCCAACTAGCCAGTCATAATAACCTTGATCATCATGGTGTTCTGGCTTTGGTATCGGAGGCAATTCTTCAGGGTATTTACGGCTTTGAAATAATAGATCTTTGGCTAACTCCTTAATCTCCTCAAAACTTTTTTTATCTTTTAATTTGCTATAAATGAATAATTCTGCAAATAAAGCGCCAAATTCAGAATGAACGGTTACAATATCTTGCTTTAAACCAAACCCTACACCTTCCACTTTAATTGTGTAGTCTTTCTTGTCCAATTTATATTTTTTAAGCGTTTCATCTACCGCGCGTTGTGTGGTAACAGCTTGCCTTTCTATGTAGGGATTATTACTTTCGTATAAAATAGTAAACTGTTTTCTATCACCGAAATCTCCTTTCTGAATACGAGCAATAAAATCTTCTGCAGCATCAAGAGCAGTAGTATAAGTATCTGGCCGCTGATTATTTTTCCCTAATTTAGTGTCAATTATTCTAACTGTTGTTATTCCATGTGCTTTTAATAGGTCGCTAGCAGCCAAGCTTTCGGTAAGTCTCTTTTCTTCACCATCTGCATAGTTAGGGTAGTGTCTGCCTGGAAAATAGCCTTGTGGGGCTTCACCTGCTTTATAAACGACGAAAGGTTGGTCTTCGTTTAATTTGATGTTATGACGCTTAGCTAGGTCTAATAGGTACTTCTTACCTTCTTCCTTGGCATGTGGGTCCTCTCCAACAGGTAAAGAGATATCTAATTGATTTATATCTTGCTTCTTTTCCCAAGCTTCTTCCAATTTCTTCTTTGTCTCTGGATTAATACCATCAAGCTCTGCCCATAAACCTCTTTCCCCAGCCAGTGCCAATTCTGATCCATAAATTTTAATTCCTTGAACAATTTGAAAGTGATTGAGCATGCGCGTTGATAATCCTATCATAGAGGCCCCTGCAATCCAGACATCGTCATATTCGTTTAGAGTTGGCTTGATTGGGTCGACTAGCCCTAATGTTTTTACATATTCTAGATATTCGGTCTTATGCATGTCCATCCATGGTGCATGCTTCAACTCATTACGCTCCTGTCCAACTTTACGATTAAAGGCATTTTGAGCAACGTATACTAACCAAGCCTCAACATCCTCTGTGCTTACTGTATCATTGTGGTTAGTTTTAAATAGATTTTTACGTAAGGATTTTAGTGAAGGTCTTGTACCGTCTTCTTTTTGAAAAGAACCTATAACTGCATTATACATTTTAGCAGATTTATCAGCGTTACCTTTATTGAAGCAATATATATCATCCCATAATTTTTGCTTATCTAAGTAGCCAGCACGGTAAAAAATACCTAATATAGCCTCTTGTTCTGCAGGGGATGTAAATCCCAATTTCTTAGCAGCAATCTGAAATGGAGATTCCTGACTTGATAGATTATAACCTTTGACGCCTATAATAGTTAATGCGCCTGCAATAACAGGTAATAGTGCTTTCGTAAAAAAGGAAATTGGTCTCATTTGATTTACTCCCGGTGATTATTATAATCCTATATTCTTAGGTTTACAGTATCTGACCCAAATATCTATTAGTAGTTTGGTAATGATAATGGCAGAAAACATAGAAGATATTATGCCAATTGTTAGTGTTACAGCAAAGCCTTTTATGGCACCTACACCAAAGAAGTAAAGCAAAAAGGCTGCAATCAAGGTGGTAACGTTTGAGTCAAGAATTGTTGCAAAGGCCGACTCAAAACCCATTTTTATAGCGTATAAATTAGAAGCACCTTTCTTAACCTCTTCGCGTATCCTTTCATAAATTAGTAC
>JAJZHL010000032.1 GCA_021804505.1 Pseudomonadota bacterium
TGCGGAAATACTTAAGGATATATTTGAAATACAATATGTGGCAGCAAATATCGAAGAATTAATGCAAAATATTCCAGAAGAAATATATCACCAAACTATCTACTTATCTGCCAATGAAATTACTAAAGATTTGCCTGTAGAAATTAAGAGGGAGATAATATATGAGGTAGAATATGCAGAAGATTTGCAGCAAATAGAAGAGATTCAAAAGAGTATCAATTTCATATTACTATATTCAAGCAATACCACTAATAGGCTGATAGAATTATTTAGCAGAAATAATCTATTACCCATCTTGGCTGATAGTACAGCTATTGTAATAAGCAAAAAAGTGGCAGATATTATTAGATTTTTTGTAAAAAATGTGGTTTATTGTGATGATGGTAAGCCGGAGCAAATGTTAGAGTTATTGTCAGATGACGAAAAATATAGAAATTGACTTAAAGAAAGTACGTAACCATAAATCCATTATTATTACCCTTATTCTACTTCTCTTATTTGCTATAGCAATTTTTTATTTGATTATTGTGGGTAACGAATACTTCCAGCCTAAAATAGTTAATAATGTTCCTAACACTCCCACGTGGGAGAAAAATTTACAGAAGCAAGAACCTGAGTTATTAAAAACAATAGTTCCCTTGCAAACAAAGCTGGAACAACCACAAGCTATAGAAGAAAATCCTATAGTCATTGCAAAAACTCCTGAAGGTATTGGTGCTTATCGTAATTACCTATATAATCTTAATGAACTAATAATAAGGTTTTTTGAAGAGAGAGATTATATTGTTCAAATTAACTACCTTCAAACCAAAGAACTGCCCATAGAAATAACAAAAATACTACTAAATATGAAACTTTATAGTACCAATTATATACAAAGGAATGACGAAATAGTCAGAGTATTTCCGATGCAAGGTTCCTGGTTAGAACAATTAATTAAAATAGAAAAGAAATCAGATAATACTATTCATAAAGAGAAGCTAAAGGAAGAGATAATTGCTAGTTTAAAACTATTAACGGAATATTGTTATTCTGAGAAATTTCAACAAAAATTTGTAGAGTAGAAAATAATGATCAGGCTGCTTGTAATTTGTATTATATTCTTGCTCGCATATCTTGGATTTACGGCTCTTGGCCAGTTAGATAGTGCTATTAGCTTTAATTTATATAATTTTTATATTGAAACTACCTTTTTCACTTTTGTCTCAATCTTTATACTATCAGTACTTTTCCTTTTCATTGCTTTTAAAATTATATTTCTATTTTTGGATTTACCATCTAACTTAAAACATTTTTTCTACTCACGGCAACTCATTAATAGCAATTATTTACTTATTCAGGCAATGGTTGAGTATATTATGAGGAAGAGTACGAGATCTATACCAGAGATAAAAAAAATCTCGCGCTACCTTAAGCCAGAAAATATAGAGCCATATCAACTATTTATGGCAGAGTTAGAAGGCGCCCCTGAAAAGAAAATTCAATTATTCCAAAAACTAGAAAAATCAAAAACTTATTCTGCTTTTGTAACAAAAAGGCTAGCTAGATTATATTACCAAAATAATATGTACAGTTTAGCAGAAGAGTATGCGGTAAAATCCTATAACCTTGATGAGACTGACGGTGAAACTGTAGAAATTTTGATTGATTGTTATGCAAAGCTTTTTTCCTGGACAAAATTAGCATTTTTGATCGCAAAACTTCACAGGCTTGATAAGGAAAAATATTATGCGATCAAAGATAAACTGGCAGATTATTGCGTTCAGGCAGCAAAATATATGCTCAGTAGCAATGAAGATGATGCTATTCATAATGCAGAATTAGCTATTCAGCTTGTACCATCGCATTACGACGCTTTAACCCTTTATTTTTCCTTGAATAAAGCTAAAAATAGTAAGAATATTGAAATATTAAAAAATGCTTTCATCGATCATCCCTCTTTTGAGATTGCTCAGCTTTATAAACAGTTTTCACTATTACCACCTGCAAAAATCTATCAGGATTTAACCAATTTTATTAATCCCAAAGAATATCTGGGATTATTTTTATCAATCGCTGCATATTACGACTTACCGGATAAAATAGCAGAACTTAACAACACACCAAAATTGTTGGCATTTCATCAGTCTTAAGAAGAGAAATTCTCTATAGACATACTTTTATATCACATATACCACAAAACTATCTTCAGTATCACCTAATTTAACCGTGTCCATCTGCTATTTCTTGACAATTAACGTGAATTTGGACTAACGTTCCTAATAATAAGGTGCAACTTAAATAGTTTAGGAAAATAAAATGACTAACCATGACAATGCGCAGCTGATCTGTAAGGACCAATCTGGTATATTCTTTACTATCTTTAATGAGGTAATAAAAGGAATGCGTGATTATAAGATATTGCCTGGCTTTGTGAAAGATATATGTGGGGAAATAATTTCAGAAAGACTTGTGACTGTTCCTTTACTTATTGTAATTGCTGAGGCAATATATAAAGGTTTTAGTGATCCCCAAGTAAAAGCGTGTCTTACTAAAGATACTGATTTCAAAAATAAATCAGAAGATGAATTGTTTAAAACAGTTTTACATAACATAGATTTAGCTCTCCGCGATTACGTAAAAGCCAAAATTGAAGCAGTATACCCTCAAAATAATGCTAATATAAAATTTGAAGGGAAAGATTGGCAAGAAATTATGGGAGAAGTCTATAATACTTATGGTATGGAAATGTAACCTCTTTCTCTTACCTTGTTAATCTCCTCAACATTATAGAGAAAGTAGCATATGTAGTGAGTAATTATTATGTCAAAAAATAACATTACAGATGAACTCTATAGTTCAGATGAAGAACAGACAAAACCTGTAAGCGAGATTGCAAAAAAAAGGAATAAAAAGAGAAATAAGGATTGGGAAGCTCCTGGAGGATTGGATTCTGATAAGATAGAATATCAACAATTTTTAACCGAAAGTCTAGGTAAAGTTGATAATTATCAACCTTCTTATATACTCAACGAAATATCTAACAGGCTTCTATATTCGAAAGAAGTAACAGAAATTTATAATACCGTAAAAGACCCACTAGAGCTTGAAAAGCAAAGTTTAAAGGACCTAACAGACCTCTATACAAGTGCCGCTGCTGGTGCTAAAGAGGGTGAGCTAAATCGACAGGATTATGAAGAAATAGCAAAACAAACTCAAGAGGCGTTAAAGAAGGTTACAGAACTACAAACAGCTCGTGATAATTTAGCTATGGAGCTGAAGGGAACTTTTTCATTTATACCAAGGATGCCATCAGAAAGTTTTGTACAAAAGTGCAAAGAGAAACCGGAGCCTCTTGGCAACGATAAAGTAACCATCGTAAAACGCTTAGCTGAATATAGATATAAACTAGCGACGGAAGAAGAGAACTTTAAAACAGGAGATGAATTTAAGCAATTATGCGATTTCTTCAACATACAAGCAACTACCAAAAATGGGGACAGGATAAGGGAAGCAGCATATACAGATTTGACAGAAAAAATAGAAGAGATAATAGGTAGATACCCTACAAGAAGTGAGATTAATGAATATAGTCGCATAGCAAATCTAGAAGAGATGGAGTTAAATGATGTTGCAAAGCTGGTTCACCAAAAAGTTCAAGATAATCTAACAGGTTTATACAAATACATAGATCTAAAGGATACCCTCTCTTACGCAGGAGCTGACGGCTTAACACGTACATATCAAGATATTTTGCGTGATCAACAAGTTAGAATCGCAAAACTTGACAAACCTAAGCCAAGAGATATTACTCGGCCACCTAAAGTGAATTTCTTAGCACAAGTGAGAGCTAGCAGAAAATATAATAGAGTAGCTTATAAAGAGGCAATTATAGAAAATAATTATAAACAAAGAGCTAACTTGCCACCTGGCGCTAATACCTCAAATACCTTCTTCCCAACTGGCTCAATGACTCATTTTGTAGGAACCTTAGAATCGTACAGAGAAATTACAACAGAGCAAAACTCAGAATTATCAACATATAGAGCAATTGTTACAAAAAACAAGGCACATAGCAAGACAATAGAATCACTTAAAAACTTATCACAAGTTGAAGCTATTAGAAATCCATCAGCCTTACTTACTAATGCAATGTTTTTCGATCTAGTAGAACAGGGTAGTTTAAACATAGAAGAGTTACCAAATAAGATGCCTATGGCTATGGAAGGAGCTGTCCCTTCAGCCATTAAACTAGAACAAACACTCAAAGAACACCAAAGTTCTAGAATGGTTTATGACTATAGGGATATAGCAGCAAATGCAGCTCCTGCTACCCTTGCCATAAAGAATGATAATATCCTTTTTCAGTGGCTAGCTGCAACAAAACTTGAAAAGGATGGTATACCAATTACAAATATAAATAGTGCTATCAAAGGCGCTCATGCAACCATTCAAAATGTAAATCAAGCATCACCTGGCTGTACTGTTAAATATTATGATAGTGCTGACCAGGTCATCCAATACCTACCAGAAGACCAGTATAACAATACACCAATCGCCGATATTTCTAAAATTACCATAGAGAACAACAATGGCTATTGTGTGGAACTAAACCCTCAAACAATAATTAAGATAGGCCAGTGGGACGCAGAAAAGGCATTTGAACAACGCCAAGGTGTAGGTATTAGTTATTTTAAAAAGTGTATTGCAAGCCAAGGCAATGCTAGACAGAGTAACACGACAAAAGGTATGTTACAACACTTTGAAGAGGTGATCAAAGAGAAAAAAAATGATTCAACAGTGAGATACTTTGATAGTAAAGGCAATCTCATTGAAGACATAGAAAATACCAGAATAAACGATGTACATAAAATTGAGATAGAAAAAAATGGTGAATCTATTGAATTAGAAACCGAAAAAGTAATAGCTAAAGATTCAACAGTTGAATTATACCAGAGCTATGGTGATCTTATAGCTTGCTCTATAACAACCTTTCCTGCAAAAGTATTTAATGAATTATCGCAAGAATGGTATGGTGTAACATTAGCTTACCTTGAGGATATAACCCTAGCCGATTTAAAGCTCAAAGCTGCAGCAGAACCTCACGAGCCTGAAACTGATAGACAGCCCGATCCAGAAAGGGCTGTCATAAACGAATTAGAAAAGAGAATGCAAATAGACGGTGGTGAAGATAGAAGTAAATGGCTACAGCCAGAGGAAATGGAATTAAAAGAAGAAGTGCCTAGGAAAACAGAAGATGATATACGGAGAGAGATATCAAAGACAAAGGAAGAACCATCGCTCTATTCTACTCAACCTACAACTCCTCTACCCTCACAAGAAGCAAGATTTCCTTCCTTCTCTTCTCTTTCAGAACAGCAAGAATCAAGAGTGAACAGAGAGTTATTTCCTGTTATCTCACCAACTACCCCAAACCAACCAAAAAGTACTAACTCACTGTTACAGGCAGGCATGGGCCTTTTGACCCCAGAAAAAACACCAGAACAAAATAAAAAAACAACTACTATACAAGCATCACACACACTGTCAGACAGCACCTTACAAACACCCACAAGTATATTTTCTCTAAGTGAAACCTCAGGTATAAAAGTAGATAGTGCTCTTTCCACTGAAGAACATATGGAGGAAGCAAAGGCAATAGGGCAAAAGCTAAAAGAAAAGCAAAAGCGGCCTAGACCAGAAGCTCCACCTGGTCAGGAGCTTACTAACCCTGCAAATAAGAAATACAGTAATAGATCTAGATCACCTTCTCCAGGATTTGACAACTAGGGCATCAACCGGTCCTCACGCATAGAGACGTATTACTACGCTTGTAGTTTTAGCAGGATAGGGGGGTGTGGCATACTCTTTATTTTTCAAATACTAGGCTTCCTGCATAAGTCCTTTCTAATGGTGATTTTATTGCCAAGACACGAGATAAGCTCCTCAAATACTAGTTGTATCTCCAAGTACACTCTTAAAGTTTTCCCTAACAATCCCTCGCCATAAAAGGCTTATCCTGAAAGCCTAGTGTAAAATTAGAAGAAACTTAATGCAGAAAATAAATCAGCACCAAACAGAAAATGGCAACACCTTGCAATACAACGCGTAATACCATGAGTTTGGAGCTAAATTTTCTATCAAACTTCCCTCCAATTGCCATCGAAACAACACCTACCACTAAGACGATTAAAGTTAAAGAAAGGGCTATGAGTAAATATGTCATATTCTGCCTAGTTTAAAGGTGCTGTAACAATAGTGCGGTAAGGTCATCAAATGGCACTAGATATTCTTGCTCTGCATCAAGGTCCTTTAGTTTGTAACTGCTAGTTTCCTGTTCTGTATCACCAATAAAAATGACATATCTAGCGTTTTGTTGATTAGCTCTTTGCATTCTCTTTGCTATTTTACCTTTATTATCAAGGATAGTAGAAATGTTTTTACTGCGCAATTGATCAGCAAGCTTTACACAATATTCTAAATTATGTTCTGCAATAGGCATAAGGAACACTGTTCTTACGGGGTTAATCGTATATTCTCTCATCATAGCAAGACGCTCTATCCCAGAAGCAAAACCAATAGCAGGGGTAGCTACTCCCCCCATAATTTCACTGAGTCCATCATAACGTCCACCAGCAAGGACCGTGGCTTGCGCTCCAAGCTTGGTAGTAGTAAACTCAAATGCTGTATGACAATAATAATCTAGCCCTCTTACTAGTCTTGGATTAATGGTATATTTTATGTTCAGTAAATCTAGATATTTTATCAGGTCATTAAAGTATTTAGCAGATTCATTAGTATAACACTCAGCCATTAAAGGACTATCTTGCACTATCTTTTGATCATTTGGATCTTTTGAATCTAAAATCCGCATAGGATTTTTTTCTAATCGCCTTTGGCTATCTTCTGACAATTCTGACTTATACTTAGCAAAATATTCTAATAATTTTTGCTGATAGAGCTGCCTTGTTTCATTACATCCAAGAGAATTAATCTCTAATGTGACATCATTGTTTATTTCTAAGGCTACTAAAATATTACAGGCAAGTTTTATAGTTTCAGCATCAGTATGAGGCCCTTCCCCTCCAAGATACTCAAAATTTAGTTGGTGAAATTGCCTCTGCCTACCTGCTTGAGGGCGATCATAACGAAACACCGGCCCTGAAGAAAAAAATTTAAGCGGTAGAGAAAGGTGTAAATTATTAGCTATAAAAGCTCGAACAACACCCGCAGTAAACTCAGGTCTTAGCGCGATATTGTTACCACTTTTATCAAGAAAATTATATATTTCCTTACTAACTACGTCAGAGGTTTCGCCCAAGGTACGATCAAAAACCTTAGTATACTCAAGTAGTGGGGTGCTCATATGTTGATAGCCGTAGAGCTGACCTACAGCCTTTGCAGTATTAACAATATAATCAAAGACTTGCTGTTCTTTCGGTAGCAAGTCTTTCATACCGCGTAAAGACTGTAGTTTCTCGGCCATATACTATATCTATGCCCTCTTAATAAAAAATGATCTAAGAATATATAACACAAACATCAATATAAACCAGTACATCAACATCCGACCAGCAATCATTAAGTTAAAATCACCATCAAAAATCTGTATCCATAATAAGTAGGTGCAAGCTACAAGTACCAATGGAATTATGACAAAGGCAGCTGGGCATTTGAATGGTCTCTCAACATCTGGCATCTTGATACGGAATATCATTACAATCAGTGCCACCATGATATAATCAATTAGTGATCCCATAGACGATAATTGCGTCAATATTTCAGTTGGGCAAAAAGCACCAAGAACTGCAGCAAGCGCTGAGAAAATTAAAATCGTTACATATGGACTGTCATATTTTGGATGAAGTTTTGCAAAGCTTTTCGGCAATAACCCATCCCGAGCTATTACATAAAAAATACGAGACGTACCATAAATCTGCATCATTAATACAGTAGTCATACCGCATACTGCACCGGTTGCAACAATCGCAGATCCAATATTGCTATTATTCAGCGTAAGTTCATGAGCTAGTGGTTGATCGTTATTTAACTGATCAAATGGTGCAATTCCAGTGACAAGACCAGCTATTATAACATATACTATAGTAGAAATAACTAGCGAGCCTATAATACCTATCATTAAATCACGATTTGGATTTTTACATTCTTCCGCCGTGGCAGCTATCGTACCAAAACCTGTTAAGGCAAAGAATAGAATTGATGCTCCCTTAGCCATATTTTCAATCCCAAATGGCATAAAATTTTCCCAATTGGTAGCTTCAAAATGAGGTACTGCTGAAACAACAAAAGCAAAAATCGCTCCCATCTTGATAAACACTAAAATAGCATTCAATCTTTTACTGTCCTTTGTTCCTAAATATAGAATAAATGTTACAAACAGTACGATCAAAAGAGCTGGTAAGTTAATTATTCCACCATTCATTGGTACTGTTGTTAGAGCTTTTGGCAAAGTAATGCCACCAGCCGAAAGTATCGCCTGCACATAACCCGACCAACCAGCGGCAACAACCCCAGCAGAAAAGCCAAGTTCAAGAATAATAACGCTTCCCATCAACCAGGCAAACATTTCACCAAAAGCCACGTAGGAGTAAGTATAAATACTACCCGAGGCAGGCAACATAGTGGCAAGCTCCGTATATGCCAGGGCAACAAATACGCAAGTAACGCCAGCAATAACATAGGATAGCATTACAGCAGGACCAGCATACTTGGCCGCTACTATACCAGTTACGACGAATACACCAGTACCGATTATAGCACCAAGACCAAGTAGTATTAAATCAAACGCACCTAAAGTTTTACTCAAACCGCTAGTGCGGCCAAGCTCTCGTATTGATTCGAAGCTTTTTTTATGTAAAAAACTCATTTCTTCTCCACTTTTAAAATAATATTTTTAATCTGGATTGCAGCAAAGGCTACACCTCCTAGCAATGACATGATCGTTATCCCGAGCAGCAACAGCTGCGTGGTGATCCAGTTTTCTAGTCTTGATTCCCGTCTGCACGCGAATGACAATACCTCAAGCAATATCCCT
>JAJZHL010000033.1 GCA_021804505.1 Pseudomonadota bacterium
CTAATACGAAGCTGTTTATCTATATGTATGTTCGTAAAGAAGCATTACTTTCAAGCCAAATTGAGGGCACTCAAAGTTCTTTTTCTGATCTTATACTTTTTGAACATCATCAAAAGCATGAAGTCTCGTTAGAAGATGTTGAGGAAGTATCTAATTATGTTAAAGCAATAAGTTATGGTTTGCAGCGCTTACAAGATGGCTTTCCACTGTCTCTGAGGCTTTTGAAGGAGATACATGGCGTATTACTTTCTGGCGGTCGAGGTGCTGGTAAATTACCTGGTCAATTTAGGCGGTCACAAAACTGGATTGGAGGGTTAAGACCAGGTAACGCCTTGTTTGTACCGCCTCCAGCCGAATATCTCAATCAGTGCCTAAGTGATTTTGAAAATTTTCTCCATGATGACAGCTTGCCCCTCCTTATTAAAGCAGGCCTTGCTCATGTTCAATTTGAAACTATTCATCCTTTTCTAGATGGCAATGGAAGGCTAGGAAGGTTACTAATAACCATACTACTATGCGTCAAAGGTATGCTTAATGAGCCTATTTTATATTTAAGTCTTTATCTTAAGCAGAATCGCCATATCTACTATGATTTATTGCAAGAAGTTCGTCTGCGAGGAACGTGGGAAACATGGTTAGAATTTTTTCTAGAAGGTGTTTATTCATCCGCGAAACAAGCAATTAATACCGCAAAGCAAATCAATATTCTTTTCGAACAAGATTTGCAAAAAATTGCTAAACTAGGACGCGCCAGGTTTTCATGTGAGACGGCTTTCGAATATATGAAACGCCTACCGCAAGTCACGGTACCTTTACTTGCTCAGGAACTGCAAATGACAGCGCCAACAGCTAGAAGTGCACTAAATCACATGACATCGATTGGAATTTTAGAAGAAAGGAGTGGTAAAAAGCGTGATAAAATTTATGTTTATCGCAAGTACTTAAGGTTGCTTGAAGAGGGCGCAGAGCCATTCTCAATATGAGTAAAAGATTCCTTCAGCAATCCTATATCGCGCGCGGTTGGGAATCGTTGTCGTGTTCTATACTCTTATAGTCAGTAGTTTTGGCATTTTGTGGTTTATTATTATCAAAATCTTCACTTAAAAACTTTTTCTTCATTTGGGTTTTTGTAGAAGAATTTTTGGTATTCTCTTGTATAGAATTAGTAGTTGGTAGGTTATCTCCAGCTGCTACCTCTACTGCAGTATGGCTTTTCTTTCCAGAGCAGCTATAACGCTCAAGCTCTTTCTGTGTTTCTTTAAGCATTAACTTAATTTGTTCTAGTTCCTTTTGGATCCTTGCCTCGTCCTTGGCAATGTCTTCTTTGTTAATCTTCGTACTTGCAGACTCTAGAGTATAAGAACTCTTCTTACCTTTTTGAGATTTTTGTTGTTTAATTCGCATTGTATCTTGCTTTACCATCTCCAAATACATTTGACGATTTCGCAGAGCAGGGTTAATTGTTTCTGTATCATCCTCACTTAATAATTCATCTTCGTCATCATCATAGTTTTCTTCCATGACGTTCCTTTTAGCCATCGTTACATATTTCTTATTATATAAAGGGGGGTGTTTACTACCGTGGTAGCCTTTTGTATCTATTAATTTATTATTTGCTGATTTTTTGAAATATCCCCTAGCACTGTCTGAACAGCCAGAAAGTAAAAACATTCCTAAGAATATAACAATAAACCGCTTTAACATAATTAATCCGATAATTTTTTGACTAGTGACAATTAATGACACAAAATTATTAAAGTTGCAAGAATCTATGACCGTAATTTTCAAATCAACCGATTATTTCTTCTATTTCGCTGGCCAGTACTTTACTACCGTCACTTTTACTACCTAATAATACAAAAGAAGCCCGCCTTAGTATATCACGATCCTCAGCCAGCGCTAAGATTTTTTCTGCTAATTTTGCTGGAGAGATTTTATTTTGTTCGTAACACCATCCTGCACCTCTATTTTCCATTGCTTTAGCATTATAGTACTGATGATTTTCAGCTGCGGTAGGAAGTGGTATAAAGATTGCTGGCATCCCCACATAGCTAAGTTCAGCAATGGTTGAGGCTCCAGCTCTTGAAATTACTAATTCGTGATTTGCATATTGTTTTTCCATATCATAAAAGAACTCTGCCAATTTATAGGGGATTTTTAATTTATTATATACCTTAGCAATATTATCATGTTCTTCGTTTACTGCTTGCTGGGTAATAGCAATTTTAAGTGTTGGATTCAATTTTACTAGTATCTTCATTGTTTCAGGTATCAGCTGAGAAAATATTTTTGCTGATTGGCTTCCACCAAAAATAAATATTCTAAATACATCATGATTAAAGTCATGATTAATTTTCTGCTGTTTAATACTTGTTCGGAGTATATTACCGATAACTAGCTTTTTGCTACCTGGGAGTAGATCACCATTTTTAGTTTCCTCATATGTTAAAGCAATTTTACGGGCAAATTTTAAAAAGAATCTATTGGTCTTTCCTATAAAACAATTTTGTTCATATATTATAATAGGAATACGTAACAAAATGCTTACCAGTAATGGAGGAAAAGTTGGATAGCCACCAAACCCTATTATAGCAGAAGGTTTGCTCCGCACTAATATACTTAATGACTGATAAGTAGCAATTAATAAGCTAATTAGGAATTTAATCTTATTATATATTCCACCTGCTGGTAACCTAAAATTCAAAACATGAGGAATAAGTTTTAAGTCATCGGTTAGATATTTTGCACATCTTATATCTGTGATTAGGTGTAATGAATAACCTCTTTTGGTTAATTCTTCTGCTAAGGCAATAGCTGGGAATAAGTGGCCTGCTGTCCCACCTCCAGTAACCACAATATTTATCTCGTGTAAACTGAGACTTGGTAAGACCTCTCGTCTCATATATCAATATCCTTAATTTTATATTTTGTGAGAGAGGTTTTATATTTAGTAAAACCTAGCATCATACCGGTTGCAATAGCAGTAGAAAGTGTAGAGGACCCTCCATAGCTAATAAATGGCAATGTCATACCTTTAGTGGGAAGCAAATTCAAGGCCACACCTATGTTAATGATAGATTGTAAACCTAGTTGAACAACTATACCGCTAGCAGCTAGCTGGGTAAATTTATCTTCTTCATTCATTGTCTTTAGCAAGCAACGCACTACTATAAAAGCAAATGTACCAATTATGACTAAGCATATAATAGCGCCAAACTCTTCTCCTGCGACGGCAAAAATAAAGTCAGTATGAGAGTCAGGTAACACTTGTTTTACTGCACCTTCTCCAGGGCCTTTGCCATATAGTCCCCCATGTTCAAATGCTCTGATTGATTTTCCGATCTGATAATTTTCACTACTATCTGGGTCTAAGAAGCTATTGATTCGTTTTGTGACGTGAGGCAGCCATAAGTAACCACCTATTACTCCTGCGATTGAAACGAAGAACGCAAATATTATCCAAAATAACGGCATGCCGGCTATGAACAGCTGAATGCCAAATATTGCTGTAATCATTATTAGCATGCCAAAATCTGGTTGGATAATTAATAGTAATGCTACCAGACTATATAGTGCTACTGAAACAGAGAAACTTGGAAAATCGCTTGTGAATTTAAGAGATAATATCCAGCCTACCACTACAACAAAGAACGGTTTAATAAATTCTGATGGCTGCATTGAGAGGCCGAAAATATTAATCCAGCGGGTGGCACCTTTAACCTCGTAGCCGTAAAATCGTACCACAACTAATAATATTACACTTATAATAAACCCTAATATTGCTAATCTTTTAAGCCATTTTTGTTCGAAGGATGAAAAAAGAATGATTAATATTGCAGCACTACCGAGATAAAATAATTGTCTGGTTGCAAAGTAATGTTCATCAAGCCCTATTCGAGCGGCCACTACCGAACCAGATGTAGTAACCAGCATAATGCTGAAGACAAACAAAATAACCAAGGCAAGAATTACTTGCTGATCAATGCTTCGCCACCATAAGTTGATCGCATTATTTAATTGGTTATTATCAACTCTTTTGATCATTTTTCACTTTGTTGTATAATTCAATAAATTTTTTCCCTCTTTCTGCAAAGTCCTTAAATTGATCATAGGAAGCACAAGCTGGAGCCAATAATATATTGCTTGAGGCAATATTATCTCGCTGTGCTTCTTGAAAAGCTAGGTTGAAAGCTTCATCAAGATCCTCGCAGATTTGATATGGTACTTGCCCGTTAAGCGTGTTAGCAAAGATATTTTTATCTTGTCCAAAGAGATAAGCTTTATTAATTCTAGAGAATAGAGGTTGTAACTCAGAGATACCACCTTCTTTTGCTATACCGCCTACAAGCCAATATATATTATCAAGTGACGATATAGATTTTGATGCAGCTTCGGCATTTGTGGCTTTACTATCATTATAAAAACTGATTGTCCCCAGAGAACCAACATATTGCATTCTGTGCGGCAGTCCTTCAAACGACGTGATAGATGAAATTATAAGCTCTGGGTCTATACCACTAAGACGGCTTGCTGCATAGCTAGCTACAATATTTTCTTTATTATGGGCACCTCGTAAAAATTTAGTATCGGGAAAACCAATCTCTGTATGTTCAAAGATATTATCATATATTACGTTGTTAACTATAGATACGCCATTTTTCAAAATTTTATTAGTAGAAATAGGTACAAGATTAATTTTATTCTCTTTTTGTAATTTCAAGAAAATAGCTTTGGTAATCTCATTATCCACATTAATAATAGTAAATGACTCTTGGTCCATACGCTCAAATATTTTTTCTTTTGCTGCAATATATGTTTCCATATCATTATGCCTGTCTAAATGATCCTTGGTGATATTCAGCAGGACGGCAATTTTGGCTTTAAATCTTTTTAATAAATCAAGTTGAAAAGAGGATAGTTCCAGTACATAGCCATCTGCATTAAGTGGTAAAGCCATAGCAGAGATGCCGATATTACCGCCAACCTGATAATTCAAACCGCACGATCTTAATATGTGACCGATCAAAGCAGTAGTTGTGCTCTTACCGTTTGTACCGGTTACGCCAATGAAATCGCCATGATAGTTGGCTTCTACCTCTTCATATAATAAATCTATATCTGAAGTTATTTCTATATTGTACAAATTTGCCATTTGTACGATTTCGTGTGATAAAGACACTCCGGGGCTTACTAGGATTTTATCTAGTTTTTGCCATGCAGGGTTTGAAATATCAACAATACTACTATTGCCACAGGTATTAGCAAAATTTTCCTTGGCTGATGGTGCCTGATCATAGCAAATTACTTGGGCAGCTATCTCATGTAACCCTAGATAAGCAGCGATACCTGTTCTACCAAGCCCAAATATACCTATCTTTTTGCTTGTCTGTGTTAGAAAGTGGGACATAATTATGTTGTAAAAAGAAAAGTATATTAGATGTCATTCGAGCTACGGGAGGACTCCAGTGCCTAATAAGTAGGCTATTTTGTTATCTTGTGATATGTCAATAGTATAACTAATTTCCTAATGTACTAAGATATTTCCTGGTTTGCCCTCTACGCGGGAATGACATATGCATCAGTAACTACACCCTTACATCTCATCCATTAAGGCTTTTTCGCCATCATTCAGTTCTCCGGTATGTGTCGTACTTTTACCTTCAATATGAGTTTTAACAGGAGGTAAATCAAAATGCGGAGGTACTTCAAGTGGTTTATTACGTTGCACCCTGTATTCATTAGGACCGGGTGTTACAACTCCTATGGTCTCCTTGACTTTATTATTGCAAGCAGACAAAATTAACAAACTGCTAAGTAGCAGAAAATACCTACTCATTATTCCTCTTTAGAATTCATATGTTTTTCAAAATCAAGCTGACGAATCCTTTCCGCTTGGTCCTCAATCGCCTGCTCAGTATACTTGAGCTCTCTATCGTGTTCAACAATTTTTTTATTTTTATAATAGTCATGTAGTAAGAACAAAACGCCTATAGAAATGAAGGCGTCTGCTAAGTTAAATATAGGAAAACTTAGGTTTTTATAATGGAAATGAATAAAATCAAACACACCACCATTTATTAGGCGATCCAATAAATTTCCAATAGCACCACCGATGACAAAGCTGTAACCAGTAAAGCTTGTCATTGTCTTGCATTTTAATAAGATAGACCACAGATATGCAATAATTAAAGAATTTATCGCAGCAAAAAATATATTACTATACTGATAGTATTGGCGTAAAATACCAAAACTAATACCATAATTCCAGCTATATACTATATCTAGAAAACTAGTTATTTCTAATGTTAATCCTGGCTTCTTTCGGAGGTAATTTATAAGAAAACTTTTGGTCACCTGATCTATAATGACTAGCCTAAGAATGATACGGCTACTTTGGCGGATAATTAATAAAAGTTTTTTGAATAGTACTGGAATCAGCATAAATTTTAATCGCCTTATTCTTCTTGTGATTCGCTAAACTTTTTTGCTCTCATATTTCTATAAACTTCGATACTCATTAATTTATCTTTTTCCACAAGGTCTATAAATAATTTGCCATCCAAATGATCAGTTTCATGCTGTATAACTCTTGCAGCGTATCCTTCTGCTTCTCCTTCTATGAGTTTCCCATCTTCACTGAATGCTTTATATTTAATTTTTTTAAATCTTTTTACTGGTCCAGCTACATCCTCAACCGAAAAGCATCCTTCATAATCCTCATGCATTTCATCGCCAACAGGTTCATATGATGGATTAATCCAGAGTGATTTCGGCATAGCTTGAGTTAGATCTGGGCGCCATTTCTTTAGCATTGGGCTATCTGGTATTGCAAAAACGATAATACGTTTTGTAATACCGATTTGTGGCGCAGCAAGCCCTGCTATATTTTGTTCACTATCAAATTTGCTTATAACTATATCTATATCTCTTTTATCTTCCTGAGATAAAGGGAAATTAATAGTCTGGGATTTTACTCTTATTGACGTATTATTAGAAGCTTCCAGGTTGTTAATATCAGCCACTACATAACCAGGGAGGGTAGTATAACCTAAGAGATTAATGTGTTCTTTTGTCATAGCTTTTCCTTTATGAGCACTGGCCGTAGATGTTATACTAACTAATAGTAACATTATCCACATTAACTTGCAAGTAGTAATCACGTCTTTATTACAAGATTATTAGTTCATGGATAGCATAGTCTTGTCATCAACTACCTTAGGTCCACTATTAAGCTCATTGCTTAACGTTTTTACCTTACCTTTAAATTGCTGGAATCTTGCTAGTTGTTTACCTGTAAGCTCAACACCTGGGGTGGTCTTAACAGACATAGGGTTGACATGTTTACCACTAATCTTTACTTCATAATGTAAATGGGCTCCGGTAGCTCTCCCAGTGCTACCAACATAGGCAATTACTTGTCCTTGTTTTACTCTACTTCCAACCCTTAGGTTTTTTGCAAAATTAGAGGCATGAGCATAGGCGGTAGATAAATTTTGGCTGTGTTTGATTTGAATAAATTTCCCATAGCCTGATTTCCAACCGATCTCAGTAATGACCCCATGTCCTGCTGCATAGATCTCTGTACCAACTGGCGCAGCAAAATCTACCCCTTTGTGCATTTTGGTGTAGCCAAGAGTAGGGTGTTGTCTATTACCATAACGGGAAGATACCCTAACCAATTTTACAGGAGTTCTCAGCAAACTTCTTTTTACGCTTTTGCCATCTTCAGAGAAGAACATATGGTTATTTGGTGAATCATCTGGGGAATATCTATAAATATTATGTTCTTTACCAGAGAGATTAAGGGATACGTATAAAATCTTGCCAGTGTGAGAATATTTACCGTCCTTAGTAATAAATTTTTCATTAATAACGGTAATAGTGTCTCCCTTTTTAACTTGACGCTGAAAATCGATTTGATAGCTATAAGAATTGATTAGTTCAATTATGCTGTTATTCGATAGGCCAAGGGACCTTAGAGAAGACATAAAGTTTGATTCAACAACTGCAGAAGATTTGGATAATGATTTATTAAGTAAGACCGCTACATCTTTTGCATAGAAGCTATCTTTCTCTCTAATGATTTCTAGTGACTTTGTTTTGTCAATTGTTAGTATAATTTTGTTTAGCACACGTACTTCCGACGTTAAATCCTGATTATCTTCTTCAAGAATTTTTATCTCATAATCGAAAACGAGTCGTTGACCTATCTGAAGGCTAGTTGCTAAATTTTTATCTTTTATCAGCTTAGTAATTTGTTGTATTTCATTATGAGGAATCATTTGCTGATGTAATATGCTGTTTAATGTATCTCCCTTTTTGACTATCACAACTTGCGAAATTTCATCCAATTGCTCTTCTGTTCCCTCCACTAGCTCTGGACTTGCTATAGTGGTGGACAAAGTGTCGTTAATAAACTTATTAACAGACAAAGATACAAAGGCAGCGAAAGCGATAAAAAGTACAATAGAGCCGTAGGAGATAAATCGCCTAAACCTGTTTAGAACTAAAGGATTGGTTGAAACAAAATGGAAAATAGCTTGCATTAATATTTACTCGTGATATTGATTTACAACATCCAAACAGTACCAGAAGATGCGAAATGCTCTTCCAATCATAATATGATTTGTAGATTTAGTACGTGCCATGACCAATATGATACATAATGATGCACATTGCAACAAAAATTTTAAGAAAATAAATTATCTTACTATTATCATTGCTACGCTCATTCTAAGCATTCTTTTTACCAGTGTCAAGGCAGAAGAAAATCGAGAAGATCTAGAGTCCATAGAAACAAGTGATGAGAGCTCTCCTGAAACCCTAGAATATCCTGCTAAGCAAGATGATAAAATGGAGCTACCAAATACTGATGTTGGAGTTTCAGAATTAAAAACCTATAATATGGGCAAAATTATTGTACTCAATAAAATTACTGCAACATCCAAGGAATTAACATTAAAATTAGGTGAACCACAATATTTTGGTAATATTCAAA